>JBDHZJ010000231.1:0-4728 GCA_039811825.1 Propionicimonas sp. | reverse complement strand
CTCAAGCACGTGTCCAACCACGAGGCGCGGGTCGTGCGGCACAACCTGCTGCACCCCGACGACCTGGTCGCCAGCGATCACCGGTTCGTGCCGCAGGCCGTGTTCAGCGGCCCGCAGGTCGCCTGCGTGGGGCTCACCGAGGCCCAGTGCCGCGAGCAGGGCCTGCGCCACGCGGTGGGGCTACGCGACTACGGCGGCGTGGCGTTCGGCTGGGCGATGGAGGACACCGACCACTTCGCGAAGGTGATCGCCGACCCGGCCACGGGGTTGCTGCTCGGCGCGCACATCATCGGGCCGGACGCGCCGAACCTGATCCAGCCCCTGGTGCAGGCGATGACCTTCGGCCTCGACGTCCGCACCATGGCGCGGGGGCAGTACTGGATCCACCCGGCCCTGGCCGAGGTCGTGGAGAACGCCCTGCTCGCCGTGGAGCTGGACGGATGAGGCTGCCCGCGCTGGTCCTCGCCGGCGTCCTGCTGGCCGGGTGCAGCGCGTTGCCGTTCCCGCAGGATCCGGGTACCGGTCCGGCCGCCACGTCGGCCGCGCCCACCGCTGCGGCGTCCACGGCAACCCCCGAACCGACCTCGACGGCACCGGCCTGCACCGCGGCGGCCGCCTCGCTGAACCTGACCGAGCAGGTGGGGCAGCTGGTCATGGTGGGGGTGGGCGTCGACCTGACCAACGCCCAGCGGGTCGCGATCCGCAAGTACCACCTCGGCTCGGCGATCGTGATGGGGGCGACGCCCGGCGGGGCCACGCAGGTCGAGGCCCTGACCGCCAAGCTGGCCGCGCTCAGCGGCGATACCGGCATGCTCGTCGCCGCCGACCAGGAGGGCGGCCTGGTGCAGCGGCTGAAGGGCCCCGGCTTCTCGACGATCCCGTCCGCCGCGCAGCAGGCCGGGATGTCGAACGCGAAGCTCACCAGGCGGGCGACCGGCTGGGGCGAGGAACTGGCCGGTGCCGGGGTGCTGCTCAACCTGGCCCCGGTCGCTGACGTGGTGCCCACGACCTTCGCCGCGACGAACGAGCCGATCGCCCGCCTGCAGCGCGGCTACGGCTCCGTCCCGAAGACCGTCTCGGCGAAGGTCGGGGCGTTCAGCGAGGGCATGCACGCCGCCGGCGTGGGAGTGGCGGTGAAGCACTTCCCCGGCCTGGGTGCGGTGACCGGGAACACCGACTTCGCCGATTCCGTGGTGGACCGCACCACCACGCCGAAGAGCCGGCTGCTGCGGCCCTTCCGGGACGCCGTCGCCGACGGGACGGACGCGGTGATGGTGTCGTCCGCGCGCTACGCGAAGATCGACCCCGACCACCTCGCGATGTTCTCCCCGACCGTGATCGGGCTGCTCCGCGACTGGGGGTTCGACGGGGTGGTGATCAGCGACGACCTCGGCGCGGCCGCGGCCGTGGGCGAGATCCCCGTCTCCGAGCGGGCGGTGCGCTTCGTCGAAGCCGGCGGCGACCTCGCCCTGACCGTGGACGCCGCCACCGCGGGCACCATGGCGTCCGGTCTGCGGAAGGCCGCGAAGGCCGACCCGGAACTCGCCGCCCGCGTGGCCGAGTCCGCGGCCCGGGTGCTGGCGCTCAAGGCCGCCCGGGGGCTGTACCACTGCAGCTGAGCCGCCGGCGGCTGTATGGGTCTGTATGGGGCCGGTGATCACCCAGCCCGGACTGCGCCCTCGTCGCTACCCTGCAAGCGTTCTTCCACCCCTGAAAAAGGAGCAACGATGCTCAAGAGACTTCTGGTCATCGCCGTCGCAGTGGCCTTCGCCTGGTCACTTGCGGGCGGGCAGGCAAAGGCCGTCCACTACGAAGAGACCGTGGACGGATACATCGCGGAGATCTACGACTGGTACGGCGGCAAGATCTCGAAGGCGCAGATCCGTGAAGTCGCCGAGGACCGGGCGGATGCGATGAACATGGCCCTGATCGACGTGCTCGCGAAGGTGGTCCAGGAGGCTACCGCGGCGTGGCCCACCCACCCGTGCAAGGACAGTGACGGTGTCTGGGACTTCTCGGCGAAGTACAAGCTGAAGACGGCCAAGCGGGCCGGTGACATCTTCGTCTCCACCAGCGGTCTCGCCTGGTTCGGTCATGCCGGGCTCTACTACACGAAGTACACGGTGATCCACCACCCGGGTCTCGGCAAGCTCAGCAAGAAGCAGAAGGCGAAGAAGGTGAAGGTCGGCTGCGGCAGCGTGATGGACAAGATCACCATCGCGGCGGCCAAGACCAAGAAGGCTGCCACGTACGCCAAGGCGCACTACATGGAGCGCAAGTACAACTGGATGTTTCCGTTCTACAACAAGACTTACACCCCCAACGGAAGGGTGAACTGCTCCCAGCTGGTCTGGCTCTCATTCCAGTACAAGAAGGTCAACATCGATCTGGACGGCAACGGGGGCTGGGCCGTGTATCCGTGGGACCTCGACCGTTCGGCGCTGGCGAAGACCTACAAGGTCATCCGCAAGTGACGACGTTGCGGGCGCCGGGACGCGCGCTGTTCGCGCTGTGCGCGATCGTCCCGGCGCTTGCCGGCTGCACGGAGACGAGCCAGCCGAGCCTGACCGGAGCGGAACTCGTCGTCGTCGCCGGGGTGCAGAACTCCGACCTCGACTGGTCGCCGGTCAAGGGCGCGCTACTGGTCCGGCACGACGGATCCACCCAGCGGGTCGTGACCGACGGCATGGACAACGCCAAGCTGGTCCGGACCGCAACGGGCGTCGCCTTCTCCGACCTGCACCACGACTTCCTGCTGGGTGACTCGCTCATCACGCTGCCCCGGGACGAGGCGGGCAGTCTGGAGGTCGCCGCGGTGCTCACTGACGACGGCCGGGTGGCCGCCGCCTTCAACAACGGCGATGACGCCCCCGGCTATCGCACGGACATCACCCGGTTCGACACGACGGGCACGACTCTCACCAGCCAGTTCGGGTTGGTTCCCGAGGGGCTCGCGCAGTGCGCGAGTGGCGAGTACCTGATCGGTATCCCGAACGACGATCCGTTCGGGAAGGTCAGCGTCCAGGCGCTCGATGCGCAGCGGGAGACCACGCTCTCCGTCCCGTTCGAGCCGGGCGATTGGCCGGACCGGGTCTCCTGTACCGGCGACCGGGTCATGGGCATCGTGCAGGACGCGGACCACGCCGGCGTCGCCCATGCGGTCGTGATCACTGTTCCGCAAGGGAAGGTGTCAACGCACCGACTGGTCGGCGCCGACGGCCCGGCGCTGAAACTGTCCGACGATGACACCAACGCGGGGGCCATCCGGCCGCACACGCTGCCGAACGGGCAACTGGAGTGGCTCGGTGAGGTGTCGGGCAGGGTCTACCACACCGATCCGGCGAGCGGCCGAACGAGTGTGGTGGCTTCCGGGCTGCCGTCCGGCGAGAACGAGCGGGTCGTGCGGTTCACCGACGCCGGGTGCGACATCCTTGCCCGTGACGACGACGACGGCGGCTGGCGGCTGCTGCGCTACAGCGCCGACTGGGAACTCTCCGACCAGCAGGACCTGCCCTGGCTGGCCGGCGAACTCGGCGACCTCTGGGCGTACGACTTCCTGGTGCCGGACTGAGCCGTCGCTCAGCCGTCGACGCGAAGATCGGCGAGCGCCTCCCGTGCCTCGGGCAGCCGCGCCGAGCTGGTGTTCGGTACCGACGCGTAGAACAGGCCGTACTCGTCGGTGTCGGTCTGCACGACCAGCAGCAGAACGCGCTCCGAGGTCGCCCTCAGGTTGGGAATCTGGAAGCTGAGGTCAGTCTCGATCAGCCAGCCGTCGCGTCCGTCGACGTCGTGCTCGGCACTGCTGATCAGAGTCTGCTCAACGACCGCATCGCTGTAGTACCTCCCGAGCACGCACTTCAGCACGGTCTCGGCGCCGACCTTCGTGCTCGCGAAGCCGTCGCCAACGTATAGGTCACTGACCAACACACTGGACACCCAGTTGTTGCCTTCGCCGTTGAAGTTCTCCTGGTCCGTCGCGCTCTGCATCATGGCCAGCGAGCCGAAGGGGACGCGGTTGTCGTAGTAGGGCTCCGACCACGGGTTTCCGAGCCGGGGGAAGGAGAGCTTGCCGCCGGAGATCCGGTTGTCGTCGACGATGGCGGGGGTCGGTGCTGCCGTTGCGGCTGCCGGGGGACAGATGTCCGGGGTGTAAGTGGAGGTGGGATTGCTCCCGGGGATCTGGGGCAGCCCGGGGACGGAACCGCCCATGCCCCGCACCACGAACGCGACCACGACCACCACGGCGATCACAGCGGCCCCGGCGACCAGCCACCAGGCGAGGGCGCCGCGGCGCTTCTGCTGGGGGTAGTTGTAGCCCGGGTAGCCGCTGGTGGCCTGGCCGTACCCCGCGGACGGGGTGGGTCCGCCGGGCGGCTGGCCCGCTCCGGTCGGCGGCGGCGTGCCCTGCGGGTTCGGGGTGACCGACTCGCTCCACGCGCTGCCCGTCCACCACCGGTACAGGCCGGGCTGCCCGCCCGGATCCGGATACCAACCCGCTTGACTAGCCACGACGCGAGTCTAGTCGGCGGCCTTGCGCGGGGATCAGCCGAAGCGGCCGGAGATGTAGTCCTCGGTGGCCTGCACGTCGGGAGCGGAGAAGATCTTGTCGGTCGGGCCGACCTCGATCAGCTTGCCCGGGGAACCCGTCCCCGCGATGTTGAAGAACGCGGTCACGTCGGAGACCCGCGCGGCCTGCTGCATGTTGTGGGTCACGATCACGATCGTGTA
>JBDHZJ010000230.1:0-4743 GCA_039811825.1 Propionicimonas sp. | reverse complement strand
CGGTTCTCCAAGACCCAGCAGGACGTGCTGCTGCCCGCGGTGGAGAACCGGCTGGTCACCCTGATCGCCGCCACCACCGAGAACCCCTCCTTCTCGGTGATCTCGCCGCTGCTCAGCCGTTCGCTGCTGCTCACGCTGCAGCCGCTCACCGACGACGACATCGGCCTGCTCCTCGACCGCGCGCTCACCGAGGAGCGCGGCCTGGCCGGGCAGTACACGCTGACCGACGAGGCCAGGGCTTCGCTGCTCCGGTTCGCCGGCGGGGACGCGCGCCGGGCGCTCACCTACCTCGAGGAGGCCGCGGCGGGGGCGGCTGCCCAGGCCGGCACCCGGATCGACGCCGACGTCGTCTCGGCCGCCGTGGACAAGGCGGCCGTGCGCTACGACCGGGACGGCGACCAGCACTACGACGTGATCAGCGCCTTCATCAAGAGCCTGCGCGGCTCCGACGTGCAGGCCGGCCTGCACTACCTGGCACGCATGCTGGAGGCCGGCGAGGACCCGCGGTTCATCGCCCGCCGGCTGGTGATCCTCGCCAGCGAGGACGTCGGCATGGCCGCGCCGTCGGTGCTGCAGACCTGCGTCGCCGCCGCGCAGGCCGTCCAGCTGATCGGACTGCCCGAGGCCCGGATCAACCTCGCCCAGGCGGTGATCGCGTGCGCGATGGCGCCCAAGTCGAACGCCGTGGTGAAGGCGGTGGACGCGGCGATCGCGGACGTCCGGGCGGGCCGGATCGGTACCGTGCCGCCGCACTTGCGGGACGCGCACTACCCGGGCGCGAAGCAGTACGGGCACGGCCAGGGCTACCTGTACGCGCATGATGCCGAGCACGGCGTCTCCGCCCAGCAGTACCTGCCCGACGAACTGGCCGGCGCCCGATACTACGAGCCCACCGACCACGGCAACGAGGCCGCTCTCGCCGAACGGCTGCGGGTGCTGGAGGAGCTGCTCGGCCGGGGCCGGGGTCGGGGCGAGGCGCGGTGACGCAGGGCCCACGGCCCTGGCCGGCGTTGTTGGCGCTGGTGCCGGGCGCCCACTTCGCGGCCCCTGATCGCAATCCTGTCTGGCGTACCGGGGTACACGGCAGGGTGAGCGGGTGATCGCGCTAGTCTGTTCATCCGTACGTTGCTCCGATCCCGAGACAGCGAGGTAGCCCATGTCCGCCGGAGAGATCGCCGGCCTGATCGCCGCGGTGGCCGCGGTGGCCTTCGTCGTGTTCTGCGCCGTCCCGCTGCTGAAGCTGGGCCGGGTGCTGGAGGAGCTCCGCCTCGCCGTGCGCGACCTGGGCCACAACTCCGTGCCGATCCTGCAGGAGCTGAAGGGCACCGTCACGGCCACCAACACCGAGCTGGGCAAGCTCAGCGTGGTCACCGACGACGTGGCCAAGGTGAGTGCGCACGCGACCGTGGTCAGCGAGAACGCGGCCCAGCTGTCCACGCTGTTCAGCTCGACGCTGGGCGGCCCGCTGATCAAGACTGCGGCGTTCACCTACGGCGTGCGCCAGGCGGTCAGTGGCCGGAAGAAGGCCAAGTGATGGGCAAGCGGCTGTTCTGGTTCGCCGTCGGTGTCGGGCTGACCGCGCTGATCGTGGTCAAGGGACGCGAGTACTACGAGCGCTTCACCCCGAAGGGCGTGGCGGACCAGATCGAGAAGACCCGCACCGGGCTGGTCGAGAAGGTCGGGGAGTTCCTGACCACGATGGGTGAGGCCATGGACACCCGAGAGGGCGAGTTGCGAGAGGCTCTGGGCCTGGACGAGTGACCACGCTGCGCGGGCGCAGCGACCTCGTCCAGGAGAACCACGAACCCACATCCACCGGCGCTCCGCGCCGCCCTGACAAGGACCACCAACCATGAGAACTGCGGACATCCGCCAGCGCTTCATCGACTACTTCGCGGCGCGCGGCCACACGGTCGTGCCGTCGACGCCCCTGGTCTACAACGACCCGACCCTGCTCTTCGTCAACGCCGGCATGGTGCCGTTCAAGCCGTACTTCACCGGCGCCGAGGACGCACCGTACGACCGCGCGGTGAGCGTGCAGAAGTGCGTGCGCACGCTCGACATCGAGGAGGTCGGCAAGACCACCCGGCACGGCACGTTCTTCCAGATGAACGGCAACTTCTCCTTCGGCGACTACTTCAAGGAAGGCGCCATCGAGTACGCCTGGGAACTGGTCACCGGCAGCCAGGCGGACGGCAACTACGGCTTCGACCCGGACAAGGTGTGGGTCACCGTCTACCTGGACGACGACGAGGCCGCGGGCCTGTGGCGCAAGGTGGGCATCCCGGAGGAGCACATCCAGCGCCGGGGGCTGAAGGACAACTACTGGCACATGGGCATCCCCGGCCCGGGTGGCCCCTGCAGCGAGATCTACATCGACCGGGGTCCCGCGTTCGGCCCGGACGGCGGCCCGATCGTGGACGAGGACCGCTTCCTGGAGATCTGGAACCTCGTCTTCCAGACCGAGGAGCTCTCCGCCGTCCGCGCCAAGGACGACTTCGACGTGCTCGGCCCGCTGCCGACGAAGAACATCGACACCGGCATGGGGCTGGAGCGCACCGCGTACCTGCTGCAGGGCGTGGCGAACATGTACGAGATCGACGAGATCTTCCCGGTGATCACCCGGGCCGCAGAGATCGCGGGCGTCCGCTACGGCGACGACGCCCAGTCCGACATCCGGCTGCGGGTGGTGGGCGACCACGTCCGCTCCGCGCTGATGCTGATGACCGACGGGGTCACGCCGGGCAACGAGGCGCGCGGCTACGTGCTGCGCCGCCTGCTGCGCCGCAGCGTCCGCTCGATGCGGCTGCTCGGCGTGATGGACCCGGTGCTGCCCGAACTGCTGCCGGTCAGCCGCGACCTGATGGTCGCGTCGTACCCCGACATCACGGCCCAGTGGGCGCGGGTGAGCCAGGTCGCCTACGGCGAGGAGGACGCGTTCCGGCGCACGCTGGCCGCGGGCACCCAGATCTTCGACCTCGCAGCCGGCCAGGCGCGCGAGGAGCACAGCACCGAGATCTCCGGCGACCGCGCGTTCGCGCTGCACGACACCTACGGGTTCCCGTTCGACCTCACCCTCGAGATGGCGGCCGAGCAGGGCCTCAGCGTCGACCAGGCCGGTTTCCGCAGGCTGATGCAGGAGCAGAAGGACCGGGCCCGCGCGGACGCGAAGGCGAAGAAGGGCGCGACCGTCGCGACCGAGGCGTACCGGACGCTGCGCGCGGGCGGCGAGGTGCCGTTCCTGGGCTACACCGACCTGACCACGGACGCGACCGTGCGCGGCATCATCGCCGACGGCCGCCTGGTCGACCGGGCGGCGCCGGGCGATGTCGTCGAGGTGGTGCTCGACCAGACCCCGTTCTACGCCGAGGCGGGCGGCCAGGACGCCGACACCGGCCTGATCACCGGCGACGGCCTCAGCCTCGAGGTGGTGGACGTGCAGCGTCCCGTCCAGGGCCTGGTCGTGCACCGGGTCCGGGTGGAGGACGGCGAACTCGCCACCGGGCTCCCGGTCGTCGCCGCGGTCGACGCGGCGGCCCGGGCGGGGGCCTGCCAGGCGCACACCGCGACGCACATCGTGAACGCCGCGCTGCGGCAGCTGCTCGGGGAGTCGACCCACCAGGCGGGCTCCTACAACAAGCCGGGCTACCTGCGCTTCGACTTCAACGCGGCCCAGGCGCTGAGCCACGGGCTCAAGGAGGAACTGGAGGGCGTCAGCAACGAGGCCATCCGCGCCGACTACGAGGTGACCGCGACCGAGTTGCCGCTCGCGCGGGCCCGCGAGCTGGGCGCCCAGGCGATGTTCGGGGAGAAGTACGGCGAGGTCGTCCGCATGGTCGAGCTCGGCGGGCCGTGGTCGCGCGAGCTGTGCGGTGGCACCCACGTTGGGCGCACGTCGCAGATCGGCCTGCTCAGCCTGCTCGGCGAGTCGTCCGTCGGTTCGGGCCTGCGCCGGGTCGAGGCCTTCGTCTCCGCGGACGCGTTCGCGCACCTGGCGAAGGAGCGGGCGCTGGTGGCCGGCCTGGCCGACCTGCTCAAGGTGCAGCCCGACCAGGTCACCGACCGGGTCGCGAAGCTGGTCGCACAGGTGAAGGCGGCCGAGAAGGAGATCGCCGACCTGCGCAGCCGGGAACTGCTCGGCGATGTGCCGGCGCTGGTCGCGGCGGCGGAGCCGGTGGGCGGGTACGAACTCGTCGCCCGGCACCTTCCCGGCACCCCGGGCGACGACCTGCGCAGGCTCGCCACCGAGGTGCGCGGCGCGTTCGGCGCGCGGCCCGGCGTGGTCGCGCTGGTCGGCGGCGACGCCAAGCCGGTGCTGATCGTGGCGACGACCGAGTCCGCTCGCGGGCTCGGCGCGAAGGCCGGCGCCCTGGTGGGCGTCGGCGCCGCAGCGCTCGGCGGCCGCGGCGGTGGCCGGGACGACCTGGCCCAGGGCGGCGGCGCCCTCGCCGACGCGGCTCCGCAGGCCCTGGCCGACATCCGCGCGGCGCTGGCCGGCTGAGCGTGCGCAGGGGAGTCCGGCTGGCCCTCGACTGGGGCCGGGCGAGGATCGGGGTCGCGGCGAGCGACCCGGACGGCATCCTGGCCCACCCCGTCGAGACCGTCCCGGCGGGCCCCGCCGCGATGGCCCGGATCGGCGCCCTGGTCGCCGAGTACGAGCCGCTGGAGGTCGTGCTCGGCCTGCCCCGGAACCTGGCCGGTGTGGAGGGGCCGGCCGCGGTCGCGATGCGCGAGGTGGCCGGC
>JBDHZJ010000229.1:0-4770 GCA_039811825.1 Propionicimonas sp. | reverse complement strand
ACCGTGCTGGCCGAGTTCGGGGCGTTCCCCGCGGTGATCGAGGCGGAGCTGCAGCGCTACCTGCCGTTCCTGACCACGACGAAGGTGCTGATGGCCGCCGTCCGGGCGGGGGTGGGCCGCGAGGCCGCGCACGAGGCGATCAAGGAGCACGCGGTCGCGGTGGCGCTGGCGATGCGCTCGGGTGCGGCCACGAACGACCTGTACGAGCGGCTGGCCGCCGATCCGCGGCTGGGGCTCACGCGGGAGCAGCTGGCGTCCGCGGTCACCGATCCGCTGGAACTCACCGGTTCGGCGCGCGACCAGGTGGACGCGATCGCCGCCCGGGTGGGGGAGCTGGCCGCGCGGCACCCCGACGGGGCCGCGTACACGCCCGGCTCCGTGCTGTGACGCCGTCCCCGGGGGCGCGGATCCCCGCGCTGCTGGGCCTCGGTCTGGTGGCGGGGTTGATCTCCGGGCTGTTCGGCGTGGGCGGCGGGCTGGTCGTCGTCCCCGGACTGGTGGCGGTGCTCGGCCTGGACCACCGGCGCGCGGTGGGTACGTCGCTGCTGGCGATCACCCCCGCGGTGCTGGCGTCGCTCGCGTCCTATGCGGTGACGGGCAGTGTCGACCTCGTGGTCGGTGGTCTGCTGGCGCTCGGGGCGGTGATCGGCGCGCAGCTGGGCGCGTGGCTGCTGCACCGGGTGTCGCGGCGTGCGGCGCAGTGGGCGTTCATCGCGTTCGTTGCGGCGATGGTGGTGCAGCTGTTCATCACCGTGCCGAACCGTGAGGCGGTGATCGAGCTGGGCCCGGCGCAGGTCGCCGGACTGGTCGTGCTCGGACTGGTCGCGGGCACGCTGTCGTCGATCCTCGGCATCGGCGGCGGGGGAGTGGTGGTGCCGGTGCTCATGTTCGCGTTCGGGCTCGGCGACCTGGCCGCGAAGGGTGCGGCGCTGGTGATGATGGTGCCCACGCTGGCGTCCGGGCTGTGGGCGAACCTGCGTCGGCACAACGTGGACGTGCGCACCGGATTGGTCGTCGGGACGGCGGCGCTGGTCACCGGGCCGGTGGGCGCGTGGGTCGCGCACGCCATTCCGGCGCAGGCGGGATCGTGGCTGTTCGGCGCGTTCCTGCTGTTCGTCGGGGCGAGCATGGTGCGGGAGGCGCTGCGTCCCGCACGTACGGAGGCTGTCGGGTAGGCGCTACCTGGTGCGGCGCTTCCACCACTGCCAGGCGGCGGTGACGATCACGGCGCCGACGAAGGAGCCGATCAGGCCCGAGGGGCGCAGCTCGAGGCCGTCCCCGGAGATCAGGCTGGCGAGCAGGCCGCCGACGAACGACCCGGCGAGGCCGGTGACGAAGGCCAGGGTCCAGTCGATGCCCTTGCGCGACTTGCCCAGCACGAGTTGGGCAGCCGCCCCCACGAGCATTCCGAACAGGATGAGGCCGATGATCAGCATGAGGGCAGCCTAGGGCAGAATCGACCCATGGCGGACCAGTCGACCCTCGAGTCGTGGTGGGCGGGGCTCACCCCCGACCAGCAGGAGCGTGCCGCGGCGATCGCTGCCCGTCCCGCACCGCGCGGCATGGCCGTGGACGACCTCAGCGCGTCCATGATCGTCGCCGGACTGCCCACCGCCCGCCAGGTCTGGACCGGCCAGCCCGAGCACCTCGTCGAGATGCTGGACGAGGTCGCCGACTTCGTGTTCGCGGCCGGCCGGGCGGACTGAGCCACCGACCGGTCCCTGAGGAGGGGACGCCTGAGCTCGCGAAGGCGACCGCGTCACGAAGGGCCGGCCCCTACGGCGCCCCAAGTGGTGGGCCTCCCGCCACCGGAGTGCAACGGCCATCCGGTCGGCGAGCAGGCGCGCCAGGCAGGCGTGGGCCCGACCCTTCGTGACGCGTCGGGCTCGTTCCTCACCCGTCGCTCCTCAGGGACCGGTGGGGAGAGGGAGCGGCCACCCCGGGACCGGCGAGAAGAAGGGCCCGCTCCTCAGGGACCGGTGGGGAGAGGGAGCGGCCACCCTCAGCGGACGGCGAGCGCGGCCGCACGCCGGCGCAACCGGCGGCCGAGGCTGCCGCGGACGGTCCGCACGGCGGCGACGGGAGCCGCCTCGTCCCGGGCCGCCCGGAGTTGCTCGGCGGCACCGAGCACCGCGGCGACGGCGACCTCGACGGGCACCAGCCCGGACGGCCCGGCGGAACCCTCTGCGGCCGGCCCCGCGTCCGCACCGACCCCGGCGTACCGGTCCAGGTCTCCGACCACCCGGACGCCGGACGCCCGCACCCGGCCCGCCGCCGCAAGATCCACTTCCCGCGCGCGGGCCGCCACCTCGGCGCCCAGCCGGATCCGTGCCTCGTCCGGGCCCGGCTGCCGCTCGAGCAGCCGCGGGATCATCCCGCGCCCGACCAGGTCCATGTAGTCCGCCCGGGTCAGGCCCGCCTCGCGCAACTCGTGCGCCACCGCGCCGACCAGTTCCAGCTCGGCCACGGTCAGCGCCCGGTTGCGCAGCGCGCCCGTCGCGGGCGGGTCCAGCAGCCCCTCCGGCAGCCCGAGCAGGCCTTCGAGCGCGCGCGGCAGCATCTCCGGCTGCTCCGGGTCGAGGGCGATGCACGTCACCCCGTCCGACCCGACGATCCCTGCCCACCGCTCCACCAGCCCGGCGTGGTCGAGGTGGCGCGCCACCGTCCCGTCCCCGATCGCGTCGAGAGTGCGCTGCGCCCAGTCGTCCAGCGGCCTCGGACGCCGCCCGCTCTTGATCATCTGCTGCCACTCCGAGGCCAGCAACGAACGCAGCGGCCGCAGCCCCACCAGCACGTGCACCCGGCCACCGATCCGCTCGCACAGCTCTCTCGCCTGGGCCTCGTCGAGCACCGCCAGCCGTTCGTAGGAGATCCAGACCCGTGCGTTCCGCGGCGCCTGCGCGACCTCCCGCAGCAGCGCCTGGCCGTGCCGCGGCCCCGCCGTCTCGGCCTCGGCCTTCGTCCAGCCCCACGTGAAACCGACCAGCGCGCTGCAGCCCCAGCGGTGGTTCAGCCCCGTGCCCGGGTACACCACGCCGCGAGCGGCGAGGTCGGCGCGCCGGCCGGACGCCGCGTGCTGGATCGCGGTGGTGCCGGTCTTGAACGGTCCGATCTGCAGGACGCGGGTGCTCGCCGGGACCGGCCGGACGTCGAGGGCGTCACGCATGGCCGCACCCTACGGACGCCGGGTGACCGGACGGCCACCTCCCGGTGACGCGGTGGTGAAATGGCGCGGGTCCGGTGGCAAAGCTGCCCCTGCCGCACGCCCGGCCCGACCCACGACGATGGGCCCGTCGCACCGGAGTGAGGGGGAATCATGGTGTGGGGCAGGCAGGCCGCCGTGGCGGCAGCGGCGTCGGCGTTGGTCCTCAGCGGCTGCACGGTGGTGGTCCAGGCGCCGCCCGTCGCCTCCCCGACGACGAGCGCGACCGACACCCCGTCACCCGCGCCGACGTCCGCGTCCCCGACCCCGTCCGGGTCGCCCACCGAAGCCCTGCCTGCGCTCGGCCCGGATGGCTACGGCGACCTCGCCCTCGGCATGACCAAGGCGCAGGCGCGAGGCACCGGACTGGTCACCGGGGTGGTGGGCACGAAAGGCCGGTGCGGCGCGTCGAACGATGGCCGGATCACCGGCGCCGACCTCGGCGACGACCTGTCCGGCAAGCTCTTCTTCTCCTACACCACCGGGAAGCTGGTGATCATCGGTGCGATCAGCGGCGTGACCACCCCCGAGGGCGTCGGTCTGGGCACGCCCACCGCGCAGGTGCGCGCCGCGTACCCCGGCTGGAAGGGCAACCGCAAGGACTCCTTCGGCGTCGACTACGTGCAGGCGCCCGGCAACCCGAAGGCGTACTACCGGATCGGCGTCCGCGACCGGGAGGTCGTCGAGCTCACAATCCAGTCGCTCGACCAGGACTGCGCCGAGTAGGTCTAGCCCACCCAGACCCGGGCGTTGCGGAACATCCGCAGCCACGGGCTCGCCTCGTCCAGCGGGGCCGGGGTCCACGACAACTGCGCGTTCCGGGCGACCCGCTCGGGGTGCGGCATCATCGCGGTGAACCGGCCGTCCGGCGTGGTCACCGCGGTGAGCCCTTCGGGGGAGCCGTTCGGGTTGGCCGGGTAGGTCGTCGCCGGCGTCCCGTCCGCGAGGCTGAACCGGGCAGAGCGCACGACGGACGCCGCGTCCCCCTGCACGGAGAAGTCGGCCAGGCCCTCGCCGTGCGCCACCGCGATCGGGACGCGGCTGCCCGCCATGCCGGTGAAGAAGACGGACGGCGAGTCGAGCACCTCCACCAGCGACAGCCGCGCCTCGAACTGCTCGGAGGCGTTCCTCGTGAACCGCGGCCACGCTTCCGCCCCCGGGATGATGCCGGCCAGCGCGCCGAACATCTGGCAGCCGTTGCAGATACCCAGCCCGAACGTGTCCTCGCGGGCGAAGAAGCCGCTGAACATGTCGGTCAGCCGCAGGTTGAACAGCACCGACCGCGCCCAGCCCTCGCCCGCGCCGAGCGTGTCGCCGTAGGAGAAGCCGCCGCACGCAACCAACCCGACTGCATCGTCCAGGTCGAACCGGCCCGCCTGCAGGTCGGTCATGTGCACGTCGTAGACCTCGAACCCGGCCCGGTCGAACGCGTGCGCTGTCTCCACGTGGGAGTTCACGCCCTGCTCGCGCAGGATCACGACCTTCGGCCGCGCGCCCGTGGCGATGTAGGGCGCGGCCACGTCGTCGTTCGGGTCGAAGGACGGCTCGACCACCAGGCCGGGCGCGTC
>JBDHZJ010000228.1:0-4812 GCA_039811825.1 Propionicimonas sp. | reverse complement strand
GGCACGGCACTGTCCGTGGTGCTGGCGGACCGGCGGCTGCTCCTGAAGAACCTGGGCATCGTGCTGGCCGGCGCGGCCTCGGTGGTCCTGATCGCGTTCCTGCTCGGCATGACCTCCCACGCCAGCCTGGTGGCCGAGACGAACTCCCAGATCGCGGCGCGGGTGAGCCCCCGGCTGATCGACCTGCTGGCCGCCCTGGCGACCGGAGTCGTCGGCGCGTTCGCGATGGTGCGCTCCGACATCTCCGACACCCTGCCCGGCGTGGCGATCGCGATCTCGCTGGTGCCCCCGCTGGCCGTGGTGGGCCTGACCCTGGAGTCGGGCGCGCCCGGTCAGGCGCTCGGCGCGCTGCTGCTGTTCGGCACCAACGTCACCGCGATCATCGCCACCGGCACCATCATCTTCATCCTCTACCGGGTCCGGACGGCGGCGATCGCCCTGCACGTCCACGTGGGCGAGTTCCGCCGGGGTGCCCTGATCACGGTGATCGGGTCGGTGCTGCTGCTGGCGATCCCCCTCGGCATCGGCAGCGGGCTGGTCGCCCAGCAGCAGGTGATCCTGGCCAGGGCCGCGCCGGTGGCGTCCGACTGGGCCGAGGCCCAGGGGTGGCAGATCAGTGACCTCACCTTCCGCGAGAACACCCTGATCATCGTCGCGCTCGGGCCGCCGCCGACCATCCAGGAGGTCGGGTTGCGCGAGCAGCTCGATGAGGCGGGGCTCGCCGACGTCGACGCGAAGGTCACCCTCGTGCTCGGCGGCAGCAAGGACCTGCCGGCCGAACGCTGAGCGGCGCGATCAGCTCTCGGGGTCGGTGTCGACGATCTCCCGCTCCGCGCGGTTCCGCAGGCGGTCCTGGAACAACCCGACCAGGGCCGCGACGAAGATGAGGTTGAACGCCAGCTGCACGGCGACGACGAGCCGGGCGGTCTGGCCCTGCGCGTTGACGTCGCCGTAGCCCACGGTCGACATGGTGGTCAGCGAGAAGTAGAGGGCGTCCAGCCGGGTGTGCAGGCCGTTGAACTGGTCGGGCTGGCCGACGCCGAGCACGTAGTAGCCCAGCGCGAAGCCGACCAGGATCAGCTCCAGGGCCAGCAGCAGGTGGATCGGCTGCAGCTTTCGGTGCGCCCGGCGCACCTCGGACGCGATGACGACCGCGACCACCCCGACGCACAGCGCGGCGACGAGGAAGCCGAAGATCGTGCCGATCGGCCCGCCGCCGCCCACCGGCACCAGGAAGTAGAACGCGAGCACGGCCAGCGGCATCAGCAGGCGGCTGGGCCACGGGGGCAAGTGCATGGCTCAGTGTGGCACGGGCACCGGACCGGCAGCGGGACCCCTTTCCGGCCGGACCCGGATCGCGGCGAGGTCGTCGGGGCCGAGGTCGAGCGGGGTGCCGTCCGCACGTCGGTACCCGGGCGTCCCGCCGGTGACCCGCAGCGTCGCACCGGGAGCGATCCGCAGCCGCCGCAGCCGTCCCAGCAGGTCGGGGTCGGAGTCGTCGACGCGGGCCACGCGATAGCTGCCCGGCCCGGCGTCCGCCAGCCGCAGGGCGTCCGACTGCGGCACCCAGCGTCCGTCCGCGGTCGGGATCGGGTCGCCGTGGGGATCGACCCGGGGGTGGGCGAGGATGGCGTCGATCCGGGCCAGGAAGCGCTCGGACGCCGCGTGCTCGAGCCGCTCGGCATCGTCGTGCACCTCCTCCCAGCCGTAGCCCAGCACCTCGGCAAGGAACGTCTCGATCAGGCGGTGCCGGCGCACCATGCCCACCGCCAGCCGCTCGCCGAGGTCGGTGAGCACCACCGGCCGGTACGGCTCGTAGGTGACCAGGCCCTGCGCCTGCAGCCGGCGCATCGTGCCGGAGACGTTCGCCTGGCTGGTGGCGAAGCGCTCCGCGAGGGCCTTGGTGGTGATCGGCGGTTCGCCCCACTCGACCGCCGACCAGATCACCTTCAGGTAGTCCTGCGCGACCGGGGTGAGGTCGTCGGCGTCCATCAGGCGAACCCGGTGACGGTGAGCACGATCAGCAGCAGGTTGAGCAGTGCGACCAGCGCGACGACGACCCAGGCGACGACGCGCAGCAGGGTCGAGTTCGCGTGGCGTCCCATCAGTTCGCGGTTGCTGCTGAGCCGGACCAGCGGGATCAGCGCGAAGGGGATGCCGAGGCTGAGCAGCACCTGGCTGAGCACGAGCGCCCAGGTGGGGTTCACGCCGAGAGCGAGGATCACCAGCGCGGGGACCAGCGTGATCGCGCGCCGGACGAGCATCGGGACGCGGACCTTGAGCAGGCCGGACATGATCGTGGCACCGGCGTAGCAGCCCACCGAGGTGGACGCCAGGCCGGACGCGAGCAGCCCGATGCCGAACAGCACGCCGACGGTCGGGCCGAGGGCGTTGCTGATCGCGTCGTGGGCGCCCTGGATGGAGTCCGTGCCGCCGATGCCCTGCAGGTTGCCCGCCGCGAGCAGCAGCATGGCGATGTTCACCGCTCCCGCCACCACCATCGAGGCCACCACGTCCCAGCGGGTCGCGCGCAGCACCCGGTGCAGCTCGTCCCGACGGTGGCCGTGCCGGTCCCTGGCCAACGCGGAGTGGACGTAGATGGCGTGCGGCATCACCGTGGCCCCGAGCATGCCTGCGGCCAGCAGCACCGACTCGCTGCCGTCGAACCGGGGCACCAGGCCCGCGGCGGCCTCCGGCCAGGACACCCCGGAGACGAACAACCCGGCCATGAAGCCGATCGTGATCACCAGCAACAGGCCCATCACCACGTACTCGAAGGGACGCTGCCCGCGCCGGGTCTGGACGGCCAGCACGAGCATCGAGACCAGCCCCACGATCGTCCCGCCGAGCAGGAGGGGGACGCCGAACAGGATCTCGAGGGCGATCGCGCCGCCGAGGACCTCGGCCAGGTCGGTGGCCGCGACGACGAACTCGCCCTGCAGCCAGTACAGGATGCGCGGCGTCCGGCCCATCCGGGAGCCGAGGAGTTCGGGCAGGCTGGAGCCGGTGACCAGCCCGGTCTTGGCGGACAGGTACTGGACGAGCACGGCCATGCCGTTGGCCACCACCAGCACCCAGACCAGCAGGTAGCCGTAGCGGGCGCCGGCGGTCAGGTTCGCGGCGACGTTGCCGGGGTCGACGTAGGCGATCGCGGCGACGAACGCGGGCCCCCACAGCCACGACCACCGGCGTCGGCGCGGCCCGGCCGCCTCGGCATCGGCGACCGGTGTCGCGACGGCACCTTCCCTCATGAAAGTTAATCTAGCTGAACTTTGCCCGGGTGTTCGCCGAACCCCGCAGACCGCCCAACCCTTGGCACGGGAGGAGTCCGCCGGGCGCCTCGCTAGAGTGTCCGGATGGCTGCCGTGTGGGCGTCCCTGACGCCGTTGATCGTGGCCGGCTTGGTCCTCCCCAGCTTCCTGATCGCCGAGGTGCTGCTGCTTCGCTCCGAGGGCGGCCGGGCGAAGACGGTCGCGTTCGTGTCCGGCTTCGTGGTCACCAAGCTGGCGCAGGGACTGGTCTTCGGGATCCTGCTGTCCGGGGCGAACCGGGGCGCACCGCATGCCATCAGTTCCACCATCGCGGGCACCGTGCTGGTGATCGCCGGGATCATCTTCTACGCGATGGCGGCCGAGGCGATCTTCCTGCACGGCGCCGCCGGCGAAGGGATCACCCGGCTGTTCGGGGCGATGGACACGGTGACGTCGTGGCGCGCGTTCGGGATCGGCATCGCAGCCGTGCTGACCTCGATGCGGCTGTGGGTGTTCACCCTCGGCGCCGTGGCGGTGATCCAGGAGGGTGACCTCAGCAGGCTTCCCGCGTCGCTGACCTTCGTCGCGTTCGTGGTGCTCAGCCTGGCGCCGATGATCGTGATCGCGATCATCCCCTTCGTCGCAACCGGGCGACCCGACGCCGTGCCCGGAGCGCTGCACGCCTGGCTGGCGCGGGAACACCGCTGGATCCTCGCCGGGCTCGGGCTGGTCCTCGGCACGGCGCTGCTCCTGCTCGGGCTCGGCAAGCTCGGCGTGTTCTGATTCCGTTGCGGCCCGGGGCGCGCGTTTCGAACCGTGGGTAGCCTCGGCACATGGGACGCGTGCTCACCCTGACGCTGGCCCTGGTGGCCCTGGCGGGATGCGCCGCGCCGGTCGCGCCGCGGCCCGCGTCCCCGCCGGTCCCGGCGACGGTCGCGCCGGGCGGCCGTCCGTTCGTGGTCGAGCAGCTCGACCGGTTCGACGAGCCGTGGGCGATGACCTTCCTGCCCGACGGAAGACTGCTGGTCAGCGAACGCAGCGGCAGGCTCCACCTGCGCGGCGAGGACGGGCGCACGGTCGACGTCGGTGGTGTGCCGGAGGTGGTCCCCGACGGGCAGGGCGGCCTCGGTGACGTGGTGGCATCGCCCGGTTTCGCGTCCGATCGCACGGTGTACCTGAGCTGGGTGGAGGCCGGCGCCGGCGGGACGGGCGCCGTGGTCGGCCGGGCCAGGCTCGCCGGCACCCCGGAGGCGCCGGAACTGGCCGACCTCGCGGTGCTCTGGCGCCAGCAACCGAAGACGAGCGGCTCGGGCCACTTCGGGCACCGGCTCGCGTTCAGCCCCGACGGCGCGTACCTGTTCGTCAGCTCGGGCGAGCGGCAGAAGTTCGACCCGGCGCAGGACCTCGGCACGAACCTGGGCAAGATCGTGCGCCTGGACCCGGACGGGTCGCCGGCGGCCGGCAACCCCTGGGCCGACCGGGGCGGCGTGACCGCCGAGGTGTGGTCGCTCGGCCACCGCAACCCGCTCGGGCTGGCCTTCGACGCCGCCGGCAACCTGTG
>JBDHZJ010000227.1:0-4819 GCA_039811825.1 Propionicimonas sp. | reverse complement strand
ACCACCTGGACGAGGTCGCCGAGTCGGCCCGCCTGATCGGCGCGGTGAACTGCGTGGTGGTCCGGGACGGCCGGCTGATCGGGGAGAACACCGACGGGCTGGGCTTCCTCACCTCGCTGGCCCGGGTGGCGGACCCCCGCGGTGCCCGGGTCGTTCTGCTGGGCGCCGGCGGTGCCGCGAGGGCGATCGCGATCGAACTCGCCCGTGCGGGCGCGGCCGGGATCAGGATCGTGAATCGCGGCGAGCAGCGGGGACGCGAACTCGCCGCCCACGTCGCCTCGGTGACAACCACGAGGGTCGACTTCGAGCCGTGGACGGCACCGGTGGTGGTCGGGGACGCCGACGTGCTCGTGAACGCGACCTCGATCGGACTCTTCCCCGACCCCGGCGTGCCGGACGTCGACTTCGGCACCCTGCAGCCCCCGACCGTGGTCGCCGATGTGATCCCCAATCCGCCCCGCACGGGCTTCCTCGCGGCCGCCGCCGCGCGCGGCTGCCCCACCATCGACGGGCTCGGGATGCTGGTCAACCAGGGCGTCCTGGGCGTCCGGCACTGGACCGGGCTGGAGGCCGACCCCGCGGTCATGCACGCGGCGCTGACGGAGGTGTTCGGGGAGGAAGGGCAGAACCGAACCGCCGGGCCAACACCGCCACTCCCGGACCGTCCAGCTCCCCGAGGGCACTCGCCCGTCCGGTGACCGCCATCAGGACGGCCTCCGCCGGCCCGGTGATCTCGGGTCCCCTGCCGTGAACCCAGTCCAGGTCGGTCGGCACCAGCCGGACGCCCCGACCGAGCCGCCAGGCCGGCAGTTCGGGGCTGCGCAGGGCGTCGGCCAGTACGACGCGCAGCCGGTCGGCCGGGATCTCGCGAGGCCTGCCCAGCGGCCGCCGGATGTCCTGGTGGTGGATGGTCACGTCGAGCAGGGCCAGCCTGCCCCGGAAAGTGGTGGCCAGACGCTGCGGCCGCAGCCGGGCCCGCAGCCGGCCGAGGAGTTCGTCGGTACCCAGTGACCTGAGTTCGTCGACGCCCACCTGGTTGACGTCGCGGAACCGGGCGCGGACGGCACGGCGGAGCATGACCGGCAGGTCGACGTCGAAGCTCATCACGTGCGCGACCACGTCCCGTACCCGCCAGCCCTCGCACAGCGAAGCCGCTTCCCACTCCTGTGGCGTCAGGGTCGCCGGGAAGTCGGCGAGATCGGTCCGCTCTGCCGTGGCCATCTTGAGAGAGTTCACGTCACCACTCTCCCCTCGAGGAGTCCGTCAGGACACGCAAAGTGGCCCGTAGAGGCCGAGGTCGGCCTCTACGGGCCACTTTGCCGAGAAAGCACGAGACCCGGTGCTGGGTGCTACTCCGGGTTCGGGGTGGTCCGGGAGATCACCTGCAGGAACTCGCGGTTGCTCTGCGTCTTGCGCATCCGGTTGAGCAGCATCTCCAGACCGGCCTGCGGCTCCTGGGCGCTGAGCACGCGGCGCAGCTTCCAGATGATCGCCAGCTCCTCGCGGCTGAGCAGCATCTCCTCGCGCCGGGTACCGGACGCGACCGGGTCGATGGCCGGGAAGATCCGCTTGTCGGCGAGGTCTCGGCGGAGTCGCAACTCCATGTTGCCGGTGCCCTTGAACTCCTCGAAGATCACCTCGTCCATCTTCGAGCCGGTCTCGATCAGCGCCGTGGCGAGGATGGTCAGCGAGCCGCCGTCCTCGATGTTGCGGGCCGCACCGAAGAACTTCTTCGGCGGGTACAGCGCTGCGGAGTCGACGCCACCGGAGAGGATCCGGCCGGACGCCGGCGCGGCCAGGTTGTAGGCGCGGCCGAGGCGGGTGATGCCGTCCAGCAGCACCACCACGTCGCGACCCAGCTCGACCAGGCGCTTGGCGCGCTCGATGGCCAGCTCCGCGATCGTGGTGTGGTCGTCGGCCGGACGGTCGAACGTGGACGCGATCACCTCGCCCGACGTGGTGCGCTGGAAGTCGGTGACCTCCTCGGGACGCTCGTCCACGAGCACCACCATCAGGTGCACCTCGGGGTTGTTCGCCGTGATCGCGTTCGCGATCGCCTGCATGACCAGCGTCTTGCCGGCCTTGGGCGGCGACACGATCAGGCCGCGCTGGCCCTTGCCGACCGGCGAGACCAGGTCGATGATCCGGCCGGTCATGTTCAGCGGCGTGGTCTCCAGGCGGAACCGCTCCTGAGGGTACAGCGGCGTGAGCTTCTGGAACTCGGGACGGTCCTTCGCCTTCTCCGGCGCGTCGGCGTTGATCGTGTCGATGCGCACCAGCGGGTTGAACTTCTCCTTGCGCTCGCCCTCCTTCGGCGCCCGGATCGCGCCGGTGACGATGTCGCCCTTGCGCAGGCCCCACTTGCGGACCATCGACAGCGAGACGTAGGCGTCGTTGGGCCCCGGCAGGTAGCCGGTGGTGCGGACGAACGCGTAGTTGTCGAGCACGTCGAGGATGCCGGAGATCTCGATCACCACGTCGTCCTCGGACAGCACGGGCTCGGCGTCCATGCGCTCCAGGCCCGCGTTGCCGCCCCCGCCCCGCCCGGTGCGGCGGTTCTGCCGGTCGCGGTTGCGCCGCCGGCGGCTGCGCCTGCTGCCGCCGCCGAAGTCGTCGTCGTCGTTGCTGCTGTTGTTGTTGCGCTGCTGCTGCGGCTGCTGCTGGCGGGGCTGCTCGGACTGGCGGGCCTCGTCGTCGCCGTTGCCACGCCGGCTGCGGCCACCGCCGCCACCGCCCTCGGCCTTCAGCGCCTCGAGGCGGCTGGCCACGTCGTCGCCGCCGGGCAGCGCGGGCTGGTCGTCCCGGCCCTCGGCGCGCGCCTCGGTGGCCTGGTTGTCGCCCTCGGCACGCTGCTGGGCACGCTGCCTGCGCGAGCGCTGGCCGCCGTTGGCCTGCCCTCCGTCCGCGGGTGCGGCGCCGTCCGGGTTGCCCGGGGCATCGTCCTGCTTCGGCTTCGAGCCGCCCCGGGCACCGCCCTGCGCGGACTTGATCGCCTCGATGAGGGCTCCCTTGCGCATGGTCCCGGTGCCCTTCAGGCCCAGGGACGCGCCGAGCTGCTTGAGCTCGGGCAGCAGCATGCCCTCCAGTCCGGACCCGCGTCGCTTGACGTCCTGGGTCGCGGCTTCGATGGTGTCGGTCACTGACTTCCTTTCGGATCGGGCGGACGCCGGCCGTCAGGCAGGTTCCCCCGCGCTCACCACAGGTGAGCTCCACAAATGACATCCAGATCTGAAATGCCAGACCACAGCAGGGATACTGCGCTGGGATTTCTCGACGGATCGGTGGCTACTTCGCGTCCGTCCAACCCGATCTGAGGGGCGGTGCGCTCACGGCGCGCATCCACTGTAGCACCCGGACGCCGTCGACTGCGATTGCGGCGCCGCCGCGCCGCGCCGGAGTCAGGCGAGCGCCGTGCCGAAGGCGTCCCGCAGGCCGTCGTAGTCGGTGACCACCGCGAACTGCGGGAACTCCGCCACCACGTTCGCCGGGGGCCGGAACAGGATGCCCGCGTCCGCCTCGGTGAGCATCGCGGTGTCGTTGTAGGAGTCCCCCGTGGCGACCACCCGGTAGTTCAGGTGGTGGAAGGCCCGCACGGCCGCGCGCTTGGAGTCGGGCTGGCGCAGCTGGTAGCCGGTGATCCGGTCGTCACTCACCTGGAGCCGGTGGCAGAGCAGCGTCGGATGCCCGAGCTGCGCCATCAGCGGCATCGCGAACTCGTAGAACGTGTCGGAGAGGATGACCACCTGGAACCGGGCGCGCAGCCAGTCCAGGAACTCGGCCGCGCCGGGCATCGGGCCCATCGCCGCGATCACCTCCCGGATCTGCGACAGCCGGATGCCGTTCGCGTCCAGCAGGCCGAGGCGGTGCCGCATCAGCTCGTCGTAGTCGGCGATGTCCCTGGTGGTCAGGCGCAGCCCCTCGATCCCGGTGGTCTCGGCCACCCGGATCCAGATCTCGGGCACGAGCACGCCCTCGAGGTCGAGGCAGGCCAGGTTCATCAGGAGCCCTCCACCCGCATCACGGACACGCCCGGCTCCACCTCGGGCATCCTCGCGAGCGTGGCCAGCGCGCCCTCGATCTGGGCGGCGGTCGCCCGGTGGGTCATCACGCCGAGCCTGGCCTGGTCGCCCTCGCTCTCCTGGCGCACCGCCTGCAGCGACACGTCCTGGTCGGCGAAGCAGCCGGCGACCTTGGCCAGCACGCCCGGCTCGTCCTGGACGAACATCGACACGTAGTAGCGCGAGCTCACCCGTCCGGCCGGCGTGATGCCGCGCGCGGAGTACGTCGACTCGGCCGGGCCGCGGGCACCACGGACGCGGTTGCGCGCCGCGGTGACCAGGTCGCCGAGCACGGCGGACGCGGTGGGCGAACCGCCCGCGCCCGGGCCCATGAACATCAGCCGGCCGGCGTGCCGGGACTCGATGAACACGGCGTTGTAGGCGCCGGGGATCGAGGCCAGCGGGTGGGCCAGCGGCACCATCGTCGGGTGCACCCCGACCTCGATCGTGCCGTCGTCGCTGAGGGCGCAGCGGGCGAGCAGCTTCACCACGCAGCCCATCTCGGCGGCGGCGGCGATGTCGTCGCTGGTGACGCCCGTGATGCCCTCCCGGGCCACGTCGCCCAGCCGGACCCGGCTGTGGAACGCCAGGCTGGCCAGGATCGCGGCCTTCGAGGCCGCGTCGTAGCCCTCGACGTCCGCGGTCGGGTCGGCCTCGGCGTAGCCCAGTTCCTGCGCCTCGGCCAGCACGGAGGCGAAGTCGGCGCCGTCGGTGTGCATCTTGTCGAGGATGAAGTTCGTGGTGCCGTTCACGATGCCCAT
>JBDHZJ010000226.1:0-4824 GCA_039811825.1 Propionicimonas sp. | reverse complement strand
CGGCGGCGAGGGCGGGGGCAATCTTCCAGACCGCCATCATCACGGGGTAGTTCCACGGGGTGACCTGACCGACGACGCCGATCGGCTCGCGGCGGATCCAGGAGGTGTGCCCGGTCATGTACTCCGCGGCGGCCCTGCCCTCCAGCACCCGCGCGGCACCGGCGAAGAACCGGAGCTGGTCGACCATCGGCGGGATCTCCTCCGAGGCGGTCAGTCCGAGCGGCTTGCCGGTCTGGCTGGCCTCGAGGGCGACGAATTCCTCGGCCCGGGCCTCGATCGCGTCCGCGAACTTCAGCAGCGCGGCCTGGCGCTCGCCGGGCGTGGTCCGGCCCCAGCTGGTACGGAAGGCCTCCTCCGCCGCGGCGTAGGCGACGTCCACGTCGGCGGCCGTGGACACGGGCGCCTTCGCGATCACCGCCGCCGTGGCCGGATCGACCACGTCGAGGAAGGTGTCGGTGGCGGCGTCGACGTAGCTGCCTCCGATGAAGTTCTGCAACCGCCTGACGTCTGCCATCCCCGTCCCTCCGATCTCCGGTGTTGGTTGAGAATCTTGACCCTCCGCAGAGTAATCCGCAATTGTTTCGGCAGGATTACCACGAAAATCGTGGTGGTTGCGTTTGCCATCTCCGACTATCGCAGGGCAAGATCTGTGGCCATGGCGAGAACACGCACGGAACCGGCCCCCCCGGAACGCCCGGCTGCGCCTGTGCTGGACGAGGTGGGCAAGCGGATCATCGAACTCCTGCAGACCGATGGCCGCCGGCCCCTGGTCAGCATCGCCGCCGAGGTCGGACTGTCGGAGGGGGCAGTCCGGCAGCGCGTGCAGCGCCTGATCGACTCCGGCGTGATGCAGATCGTCGCGGTCACCGACCCGCTCCAGGTGGGGTTCACCCGCCAGGCCATGATCGGGATCCGCAGCCACGGCGACGTCGGCCCGATCGCCGACGAGCTGTGCGGGATCCCCGAGGTCGACTACGTGGTGACCACGGCCGGCAGCTTCGACCTGCTGGTGGAGGTGGTCTGCGAGGGCGACGCGGAACTGCTCGACCTGCTGATGACCCGGATCCGCACCGTCCCCGGTGTCACCGACACCGAGACCTTCGTCTACCTCAAGCTCAACAAACAGCACTACGACTGGGGCACCCGATGAGCCAGCAGACCACCCGCACCGGCACTCCGCTCGCCGACGCGGCCCGCGACCACCTGTGGGGACATTTCACGAGGCAGTCGGTGTACGAGCCGACCGCCGGCGGCGGGCTCGGCGTGGACATCCCGGTGATCGTGCGCGGCCAGGGCCACCGGATCTGGGACGACCGCGGCCGGGAGTACTTCGACGGCCTCGCCGCGCTGTTCACCGTCCAGGTGGGGCACGGGCGCACCGAACTGGCCGAGGCGGCCGCCGAGCAGGCGGCGAAGCTGGCCTACTTCCCGCTGTGGAGCTACGCGCACCAGCCGGCCATCGAGCTCGCCGAGCGGCTCGCCGGCTACGCGCCCGCCGACCTGAACCGGGTGTTCTTCACCACCGGTGGCGGCGAGGCCGTCGAGTCGGCGTGGAAGCTCGCCAAGCAGTACTTCAAGCTCACCGGCAAGCCGACGAAGACCAAGGTGATCTCGCGGTCGGTGGCCTACCACGGCACCCCGCACGGGGCGCTGTCGATCACCGGCATCCCGTCGGCGAAGGCTCCGTTCGAGCCGCTGGTCCCGGGCGCCCTGAAGGTGCCGAACACCGGCTTCTACCGGGCGCCGGAGCACCTGCGGGACGACGAGTACGCCTTCGGGCAGTGGGCGGCCGACCGGATCGCGGAGACCATCGAGTTCGAGGGCGCGGACACGGTCGCCGCGGTGTTCCTGGAGCCCGTGCAGAACTCGGGCGGCTGCTTCCCGCCGCCGCCGGGGTACTTCGAGCGGGTGCGGCAGATCTGTGACGAGTACGACGTGCTGCTGGTCTCGGACGAGACGATCTGCGCGTTCGGCCGGATCGGCTCGATGTTCGCCTGCGACGACTTCGGCTACGTGCCCGACATCATCATCAGCGCGAAGGGGATGAGCAGCGGCTACGCACCGATCGGGGCGATGATCGCCTCCGAGAGGCTGTTCGAGCCGTTCCGACACGGCACCACCACGTTCGCCCACGGCTACACCTTCGGCGGGCACCCGGTCTCGGCCGCGGTGGCGCTGGCGAACCTCGACCTGATGGAGGCCGAGGGCCTGAACCAGAAGGTGAAGACCCTGGCGCCGGCCTTCCGGGCGCAGCTGGACACCCTGCGCGACCTCCCGATCGTCGGCGACGTGCGCGGCGCCGGCTACTTCTACGGCATCGAACTGGTCAAGGACAAGGCCACCCGGGAGAGCTTCAACGAGGCGGAGTCGGAGCGCCTGCTGCGTGGCTTCCTGTCCAAGGCGCTGTTCGACGCCGGCCTGTACTGCCGCGCCGACGACCGCGGCGACCCCGTGATCCAGCTCGCTCCCCCGCTGACCATCGGCGAGCCCGAGTTCGCCGAGGTCACGGGCATGCTGCGCGACGTGCTGACGCGAGCCGCCGAGCTGCTGTAGGGCCGCCTCCGCCGGTTCCGCGCACACCGCGCCGGAGGCCGCGCTCAGTCGTCCATGGCCTCGATGCCCAGTTCGGCCAGTTCGGCCATGCCGGCCCGCAGCCGCTGGACCAGCTGCGGGTCGGGGGGCTGCCAGTCGAGGACCTCCTCGACGACCCGCACCGGCCCGGTGGTGCGGTACGACCGGGTGGGATTGCCGGGAAACCGCTTGTCGGTGACGTTGGGATCATCCTCGATCGCGCCGAGAGGCTCGACCCGGTAGACCCGGCCCGGACCATCGCCCCGGGCGAGTTCGGCCGCCAGCGGCGCCCCGTCCGCGCTGGCCGTGACGTAGATGTGGTTGGCGACCCGCCGCGAACCGTAGTTCGACCGCCAGCCCGGGGTGAGCAGGTCGCCGGGACCCAGGTCGGCCCTCGTCCCGTGGAAGAACGGGCCGGGGTCGTCCACCACCCTCGGCGTGGGCGCGGGGTCACGCAGCAGCGAGTCCAGCCGGTGGACCAGGCCGGCGACCCGGCTCCGCCCCTGCGGCGCCCGCGGGTAGCGGGCCAGCACGGCCCGGACGGTCGGGTCGGCCCGCCCGGCGGCAGCGGTGAGCACGTACTCCCCGGCCACGGGGTCGTCCCCCCGCGCGAGTTCGGCGGCCCGGGCGGCGTGTGCGGCGGCGCCCAGGATGTGCCGCAGTTGCGTGGCGTTCGCCAACGGATGCAGGTAGGCGGCCGCCGCCGCATCGCCGGCCGCGAGGGCCGCGTACCGCGCCGCCTCGGTGGGCGCCGCCTTCGCAGCGCGATGGGCCTCGACGGCGGCGGTGCGCTGCCGGCGCGACCTGGCGGCACCGGCCGCGAAGACCCTGGCGGCGTCCAGTGCGTCGGCGGGGCGCGGGTCCTCCGGAGACGCCTTCGTGAACAGGATGAGCGCGGGCTCGGCGCACGCCGCGGCGAACCCGGCCACGGCACGCAACTCGTCCATCGTCAGCTCGAAGTCAGGATTCTGCATCCGGCGAGTGTCGCACACCACGCACGGACGTCACTCGGGGTCGTCGACCGCAGCCGGCGAGGCGATCCGTCGGCGGATGGCCAGTGCGGCCGCGGTGGCCGGGGTGGCCAGCGTCGCCCCGATGATGCCCGCGATCGTCGCCCCGGCGATGGTCGAGACCAGGGTGACGATCGGGTGCAGTTCCAGTGCGGCCCCGCTGACCCGCGCCAGCACCACGGTCTGGACCACGTTCTGCACGACGAGGATGACCGCGAGCAGGATCACGGCGGTGCGCAGGTCGGTGGAACCCAGCGCGATCAGCGTCGCGAAGGCCCCGGAGAAGATCGCGCCGAGGTAGGGGACGTAGGAGGTGGTCAGGGTGATGATCGCGATCGTGAACGCCAGCGGCACCCCCAGCA
Organism: Propionicimonas sp.; assembly: GCA_039811825.1. Lineage (GTDB taxonomy): Bacteria > Actinomycetota > Actinomycetes > Propionibacteriales > Propionibacteriaceae > Propionicimonas. The sequence continues at coordinate 881 of JBDHZJ010000226.1, read as the reverse complement.
GCCAGGCCGCCACGCCGGTCAGCACCGCGGTGACGACCGCGGAGATCGTCAGGCTCCAGAAGTAGCGCCGCACGGCGGTGACGCCGTCGTCGATGATCGCCGCCCCGGTCTCCGGGGAGGTACCGAGCCGTCCCCCTACCCAGGTGGTGATCCCGTGCCAGTCGGACAGCATGTAGTAGAGGATGAACACGCCGATCACGCAGCCCATGACCAGCGCGACGGTGTGGGAGACCAGCCCCGTGACCAGGCCACCCAGCCCGTCCACGAGGTAGCCCGTGAGCGTGCCGGCCTCCCCGGCCAGGTCGTTGCCCGGATCGATGCCCTGGGCGACGAGCCAGTCCCGGATGGTGCCGAACCCGGCCTGCAGCTGGGTCGAGATCTGGGCCCCCTGGTCGCGCAGGCCGATGACCACCAGCCAGACCGAGCCGACCACCACGATCGCGAGCGTGACCAGCACGAGCGCCGCGCCGGCCTGGCGCGGCAGGCCGATCCGGGTGAGCCAGGTCACCACCGGCACCAGCAGCGCGCCGATCACGAAGGCGAGGACCAACGGCACCACGACGCCGGAGAACAGCGACAGCAGCCAGAACACGGCCCCGGCGAGCAGCAGGATCCCCAGCAGCAGCCAGGCGTTGCGTCCCCAGGTCCGCAGCCACGCCGCGGCGTCCTCGCGCGGTTCCGACCCGGCATCCACGCTCTGATCGTATCCGCCGCCCGGCCCGTCCGCGGCACCCGCAAGGGGTGATCCGGGCGTGGCTAGAGTGGCGCGCATGGCTGCACCGGAACGGAACTGGGCCGGCAACCTCACCTGGTCGGCCCCGGTCGAGCACCCGGCGAGCCTGGCCGAGCTGCAGGAGGTGGTCGCCCGGGCGCGGCGGGTG
>JBDHZJ010000225.1:0-4830 GCA_039811825.1 Propionicimonas sp. | reverse complement strand
CACCATCGACCTGCGCACGCACAGCGCGACGGCGCTGCTGGTCTTCGACGACCTGTACGCGGCCAACGCGTCGCTGCCGGCCCTGGTCGCCACCGGCGCCGCCACCCTCGAACTGATGGACGCCACGTCGCTGCGGGTCGGCCAGGCGTTCCCGGACACCCCGGCGATGATCAAGGAACTGTCGGTGGACAAGCAGGCAGCCCTGCTGGTGGAGTACCAGGCCACCACTCGCGCCGAGGTCGAACACCTCGCCGCGTCCGCCCGTCCGACCCTGGACCAGCTGCCGGTGGGACCGGTCGAGCTCACCGAGGACCCGGTCGTGCGCGGCAAGCTGTGGAAGCTCCGCAAGGGCCTCTACACCTCGGTGGCCGGCGCCCGGACGTCCGGGACCACCGCCCTGCTCGAGGACGTGGTGGTGCCGGTGGCGAAGCTCGCCGACACCTGCAGCGATCTGGCGGTGCTGTTCGACACCTACGGCTATCGCGACTCGGTGATCTTCGGCCACGCCAAGGACGGCAACATCCACTTCATGCTCACCGACCGGTTCGAGTCCGAGGCGCAGATGCAGCGCTACACCGGCTTCACCGAGGACATGGTCGACCTCGTCCTGGCCAACGACGGCTCGCTGAAGGCCGAGCACGGCACCGGACGCGTCATGTCGCCCTACGTGCGGCGCCAGTACGGCGACGAGCTGTACGAGGTGATGGTCGCGATCAAGGACCTGTTCGACCCCTCCCGGCTGCTGAACGTGGGCACGGTGATCACCGACGACCCCGACCTGCACCTGAAGCACATCAAGCTGCCGCCCTCGATCGACGCCGAGGTCGACCGCTGCGTGGAGTGCGGCTACTGCGAGCCGGTCTGCCCGTCCCGCGACCTCACCCTGACCCCGCGCCAGCGGATCGCCCTGCAGCGCGAGATCGCCGCCGCGGACGCCGCGGGCAACACCGCGCTGGCCGACGAACTGGAGGCGGGCTATGAGTACGCGGCCGTGCACACCTGCGCGGTGGACGGCATGTGCGGCACCGCGTGCCCGGTGCTGATCAACACCGGCCTGTTCGTGAAGAAGCTGCGCCGCGAGCAGACCACCCCGAAGGCGACCAAGGCTGTCTGGACCACCCTGGCGAAGCACTGGAAGGGCACCACCGGCACGTTCTCCACCGTGATGGGCCTCACCGACGCCCTACCCGGGCCGCTGGAGTCCGCGCTGATCGGGGTGAACAAGGTGGGCCGGGCCGTGCTCGGCGAGGACAACGTGCCGCTGTGGTCGCGCGAGCTGCCCGGCGGCGGCGCGTCCCGCGAACGCCCTCGCCCCTCCCCCTCCGCCGAGTTGTCAGAATCTGGTGCGCCTATAGCCGCAGCAAAGTCTGACAACTCGGTGGCTGCGGTGTATCTGCCCGCCTGCGTGAACGTGATGTTCGGACCCGCGGACGGTGGGGCCGGCGTCCAGCTCAGCTTCGAGGCGCTCTGCGAGAAGGCGGGCCTGACCCTGTTCGTGCCGGCGGAGATCAGCTCGCTGTGCTGCGGCACCCCGTGGTCGAGCAAGGGCATCCCGGACGGCTACGAGGCGATGCGGGCGGTGGTGCTGCCGGCGATCCGCGAGGCCACCGACAACGGGCGGCTGCCCGTGGTGTGCGACGCGTCCAGCTGCACCGAGGGCTTCCGGCACATGATCGAGACCGATCCCGACCTCGACGTCGAGGTGGTCGACGCGGTCGCGTTCGTGGCCGCGCACGTGCTGCCCGTCCTCGGGGAGTACCGCAGGCTCGAGTCGGTGACGATCCACCCCACCTGCTCCTCCACCCAACTGGGGCTCAACCCCGACCTGGTCGCGGTCGCGGAAGCGGTCGCGGACACGGTACACGTGCCGGTGGACGCCGGGTGCTGCGCCTTCGCCGGAGACCGCGGCATGCTGCACCCCGAGCTCACCGCGTCCGCCACCCGGCCCGAGGCGGCGGAGGTGGAGCGGCTCGACGCGGCCGCCCACGCCAGCTGCAACCGCACCTGCGAACTGGGCATGACCAGGGCGACGGGCAAGCAGTACCGGCACATCCTCGAACTCCTGGCCGAACAGGCCCTGGGCTGAGCCGGCCCTGAGCGAGGAGGGGTTCGAGGAGCGGTGCGCGGCCACCCCCGGCGGATTCGCCGGGGGTGTGCCGTTTCCGGCTGCTGCGACACGGCGCGTGGCTACCGGGCCGCCGCGCGCACAACTGGGAGGATTCGTACTGCCATCGTCGTCTGGCCCCCCATCCGGACGCCCTGGTCCCCCTAGGTCGGCGGTGGCGGCCGAAGCCCCTCCAGGCCGCCGCCGCCCCCGGGGCGAACCGGGTCAGCCGGCCGCGGTGCCGGCGTCGGGACGGCCGTCCTGGTCGAGCGCGACCCGCAGGTTGGTCCGTGCCTCCGCCACCCGGGCCCGGGACGCGCGCAGGCTCTCGGCGTCCGACGTCGCGGCCAGCGAGGTCTCGGTGTCCATGGTCATGGTCAGGGCCGCGGTGAGGCGCTGCAGCGTGCGGGCCCGTTCGAGCCGGGCCTCGTTGGTCTCGGCCCTGGCCAGCGCGCGCAGCTCGTCCTCGGTGGCCTGGACGCGGGCGCGCCCCGCCTGCCAGGTGGCGGTCGCCTCCTCGGCGGTGGCGCAGTCGAGCACCCGCGGGACCAGTTCGCGCTCGGCCCAGTCGAGCTGTTCCCTGGCGTGCGTGAACCGGCGTTCCCACTCCCGTCCGGGCCGCATCAGCAGCCAGACCAGCGCTGCGGTGGCGGCCAGCAGGATCACGACCAGCAGCCAGGCCCACCACGGCCAGCCGCCGCTGTCGGGGGTCGGTGCCGGCGTGGCCGTCGCCGACGGCGTCGGGGTGGGCGTGGGAGTCGGTGTCGGTGTGGGGGTCGGTGTCGCCGTGGCCGTCTCGGTCACGGTCGCGGTGGCGGTGGCCGTGGCGGTGGCCGTGGCCGTGGCGGTCGCGGTCGCGGTCTCGGTCGCCGTCTCGGTCGGCTCCTGCGTGGCGGTCTCGGTCGGCTCCTGCGTCGCCGTTTCGGTCGGCTCGTCGGTCGCCGGCGGCTTGGTCGCCTCCGGGGTCCGGGTGGCGCTCGGCAGCGCCGGCGTCCTGGTCGCCGACAGGGTGGGCCGCGCCGAGATCGTGACCGATGGCAGTTCCGACGGCAGGGCCGTGGGCAGGGAGATCTCCCCGCAGCCGCCCAGCAAGGGCGCCAGTGCGATCGCTGCGGCTACGGACACGAGAACGGAGCGCGTTCCTCTGGTCATCGTTGGTCCCCCCTGGTCGCGGACAGGTCGTTCCCTGACGCTATTGCCCGGGCTCACTGCTGTCACCACCCTCGGGGGGGCGATCGGGCGCGGGTTCAGCCGGGGATCCGGGGCAGCAGGACGGTGCCCTCGCCGTCGGTGACCTCCGTTTCCTCCTCGGGAGGCGTGCTCGAGCCGGGCAGGCGGATCGTGAACTCGGCGCCGCCGGACTCCGAGCGTCCGGCCTTCACCCAGCCGCCGTGCGACTTGATGGTCTGCGCCACGATGGACAGCCCCAGTCCAGAGCCGGGGGTGTTGCGGGCCTTGTCCGAGCGGTAGAACCGGTCGAACACGTGGGGCAGGTCGGCCTCCGCGATCCCGGGGCCCTCGTCGCTGATCCGCAGCCGGTCACCGGTCAGCCGCACGACGATGGTGCCGCCGGGCGGGGAGAACTTCACGGCGTTGTCGAGCAGGTTCGTGATCGCGCGCTCCAGGCTGTCCGGCTCACCCACGAGGTAGAGCGGGTCGAGCGCCACGTCGAAGTCGAGGTTGGGCCCGCGGCGCCGGGCCCGGACCAGCGCGCTGTTCACCACGTCGCGCAGGTCGATCGGCTCGGGATGTGCCTCCACCTTGTCCTCCCGCGAGAGGTGGACCAGGTCGCCGATCAGCTGGGTGAACTCGCCCAGCTGGGCTGCGATGTCGCGCAGGATCTCGGCCCGCGCGCCCGGCGGCAGCATGCCCTGCCGCTCGTCGGCGATCAGCAGTTCCACGTTCGTGCGCAACGAGGTGAGCGGCGTGCGCAACTCGTGGCCGGCGTCCGCGATCAGCCGCCGCTGCCGGTCGCGGGACGAGCTCAGGCCGCTCATCATGGTGTTGAACGAGCGGGTCAGGTCGGTCAGCTCGTCCATGCCGCCCAGTTCGATCGCCTGCAGCTGGTCGGTCTCGGTGACCCGGATCACGGCGTCGGTGAGCCGCTGGATGGGCTGCAGGCCGGACCGTGCGATCACCCAGCCGATGGCACCGGCGACCAGCACCGCGAGCAGGCCGAAGGTGAGCAGCGAGAACGCGAGGATGCGCAGGATCTGGTCCGTGGGCCCGAGCGGACGCCCGAGCAGCAGCGCGTAGTGCTTGTCGCCCTCGGGCGAGGAGTCGGTGAGCGGGATCGCCACGATCCGGTACGGGTTGCCGGCCGTGTCGACGCCGGTGCGGGCGGACGAGCCGATCTGCGTACGGGCGATCGCGCGCTCGGTCGCGCTGGGTTCCAGGTGGCTGCCGGGGCCGGGCGGGTAGATCTTGTCGTTGTCCGAGCGCACCAGCATCATCGTCACGTTCGCCGTGGCGAGCGCGTCGCTGTTCAGCCCGCCCATCGACTCGGCGTCCCCGCGGATCCAGTTCGCGGTCACCTGGGCGATGTCGTACAGCTCACCGTCCAGCTGGTTGTAGACCGCGACGGTCGTGATGATGTACGCGGCGACACCCGTGATCGCCACCGCGCCCGCGACCGCCGCCGACACCAGGGCGGCGAGCCGGTCGTGCAGCGGCCGGTTGTTGACCGAGAGGACGGATCGCAGCCAGCGGATCACGGTGGGGTCTCG
>JBDHZJ010000224.1:0-4845 GCA_039811825.1 Propionicimonas sp. | reverse complement strand
GCGTTAGCCCACTTTCTGGTTGTGTTCGCCACTGTGGCGGACGCGCGGGGAAGAGTTTATCGCGCTCACGCCCAATCGCCTAAGCGAGGCCCTCCGTGGCGAGGAGCGCGGCGACCTGCTCGCCGTCCACGCTGCGGCGCAGCGCACGGCCCACGGCCCGCCGCTTCACCGCCGCCCCGCCGCAGCCCTGGTGCAGGTAGCAGCCCCGCCCGGGCAGCACCTGGCCGCGATCGACGACGACCCTGCCCGAGGCCGCGTCCCAGGCCAGCCGGACGAGCGTCGGTTTGGCCGCGGTCTGCCGGCAGCCGATGCACGTGCGGACGGGATTCACGTCGCAGGAGTCTAGCGATCCACAGCGGACTCAGGGGCACGTACGGCGTCACGCACATCGACGCCGGGTTGTCTGGCCGCACTGACGAACACCAAGGAGTTCCATGAAGACCTCAGCACGAATCGGTGCAGGGATCGCCGCGGCGGTCCTCGCCGGCGGCGCCGCCCTCGGCCTCGCCGGCTGCGCCACGACCACCGAGACCTCCGCCGCTGCCGCCCCGGCGGGCGGCCAGCCCAGCGGCGCACCGGACGGCCAGGGCCCCGACACCAGCCAGCTCGCCGCGACGCTCGCGGACGAGCTCGGCCTGGACGAGGACACGGTCGCCACCGCGCTGCAGGAGGTGATGGCGTCCAGTCAGCCGAGCGAGCAGCCGTCCGGACAGCCCGGCGGTGACCCGACCGCGGACCCGACCGGGCAGCCCGGCGGTGCGCCGGACGGGAACGGCGGCGGCAGCGGGATGGCGGAGACCCTCGCGAAGGGCCTGGCCGAGAAGCTCGACCTGGACGAGGCGACCGTGCTCGCCGCGCTGCAGCAGGCCATGGGCTCGGCCGGCACCGGGCCGACGGCGGGCGCCACCGGGTAGGCCGGCCGGATTCACAGCGAACCGAAAGGCTCGCCCGACGGCCGGCACAGTGAGGTCGGGTTCCGTAGTGTCCGCACAACTTCGGACAGGAGCGGAATGAGCACCAGGACCACCATTGCCATCGGCGTCGGCGCGGCCGTCCTCGCGATCGGCGCGGCCGCCGGCGTGGGCGCCCTCGCGGCCAACCTCGCCGGCGGGCAGGACACCACCCAGCAGGCCGGCTACGACCAGGGTGGCCGCGGCGGCAACGGCAGGGGTGGCGACGGCCAGGGCCGCGACGGCATGGACACCTCGCAGCTGGCGAGTGCGCTGGCCGAGAAGCTCGGCGTGGACGAGGCGAAGGTCGAGACCGCGCTCGAGGAGGTCATGGCGACCAATCGTCCCTCCGGCGAGCCCTCGGGCCAGCCGTCCGGCCAGCCGACCGCACAGCCGAGCGGAGAACCGACCGCCCAGCCGAGCGGTGACCCGGGCAACGGCAGGCAGGAGCACGGCGGGCAGTCCCTCGAGACCATCGCCCAGGGCCTGGCCGAGAAGCTCGACCTCGACGAGGCCACCGTTCTGGCCGCGCTGCAGGACGTGTGGCCGAACCAGGGCGGCCCCGGCGGCGGGCAGCCGTCCGGCCAGCCCACCCAGCGGTAGCTACTCCTCGGCGGTGTCCGAGCGGATGTCGATCCGCCAGCCGGTGAGCCGGGCGGCGAGCCGGGCGTTCTGGCCCTCGCGGCCGATCGCCAGCGAGAGCTGGTAGTCCGGCACGATCACCCGGGCCGCGCGCGCCGTGGCATCGGTGACCGTCACGGTGGTCACCTTGGCCGGGCTCAACGCCTGCGCAACGAACACCTTCGGGTCCTCGGAGTAGTCGATGATGTCGATCTTCTCCTCGTTCAGCTCGTGCATCACCGCGCGCACCCGCTGGCCCATCGGGCCGATGCAGGCACCCTTGGCCGACACGTCGGGGTTGTGGCTGACCACCGCGATCTTCGAGCGGTGACCGGCCTCGCGGGCGATCGCCTTGATCTCGACGATGCCGTGCTCGATCTCCGGCACCTCCATCCGGAACAGCTTGGTGACCAGGTTCGGGTGGGTGCGCGAGACCACGACCTGGGGTCCGCGCAGCTCCCTGCGGACGCTGACCACGTACACGCGCAGCCGCTTGCCGTGACTGTAGTCCTCGCCCGGCACCTGCTCGGCCTGGGGCATGATCGCCTCGATGCTGCCCAGGTCGACCCGGACGGTCCGGGAGTCGCGGTCCTGCTGCACCACGCCGAGCACGATGTCGCCCTCGACGCCGGCGAAGTGGCCGTACTTCTGCTCGTCCTCGGCCTCGCGCAGGCGCTGGAAGATCACCTGCCGGGCCGTGGCGGCGGCGACGCGGCCGAACCCCTCGGGAGTGTGGTCGTACTCGCCGATCTTCTCACCGGCCTCGTCGAGTTCCGGGGCGTGCACGCTCACCTTGCCGGTGCGCCGGTCCACCTCGACCCGGGCCCCCGGAACCGCGCCCGGGGTCTTCTCGTACGCGTTGAGCAGCGCCTCGGACAACGCCTCGAGCAGCACGTCCATGCTGATTTCCTTGTCACGCTCCAGCTGCTTGAGCGCGCTCATGTCGACGTCCACGTCACTCCTCCCCTTCTGCTTCGTCCTCGCCGGCGACCGGGCGGTTCAACTCCACCTGCACCAACGCACGCTGCACGTCGGCCACCGGAATCCGCCGCGTCGCCCCGTCCACGTCCACCTCGACCACCTCGCCGCTGACCCCCCGCACCCGGCCGGTGACCGTGTCGTCGGCGAGGGTGAACTCGACCAGCCGGCCGGTGTTGCGGCGGAAGTGCTTCGCCTCGGTGAGCGGACGGCTCACGCCGCGCGAGGACACCTCGAGGGTGTAGGCACGCCCCTTCGTGACGTCCGCGTCGTCCAGCGCCCGGGACACGTCCCTGGTGGCCTCCGCGATCTGGTCCAGCGACGGGCCGCGGCCGTCCGGGCCGTCACCGTCGAGGAAGACCCGCACCACGGAGCGCTTGCCCGCCGCCATCACCTCGAGCCGGTCGACCTCGAGGGCGTGGGCCGCGACAACCGGAGCGACCAGGGCCTCCAGGTCAGTGGTGTTCATGGCCAGTCCTCGATCCGGTTGTGTGAATGCGGTTGTGCGGGGGTGTCGGGCGTTCCGCCCAAGTCTACCCGCCGACGGCGGCGACGACGCGGTCGACGGCGTCGGCCAGCGGCACCTCCGTGCGTTCCCCGGTGGCCCGGTCGCGCACCTCGACGAGCCCGTCGGCCAGGCCGCGCCCGACCACGACCGAGGTGGGCATGCCCAGGATCTCTGCGTCGGTGAACTTCACCCCCGGGCTGGCCTTGCGGTCGTCCAGCAGGACGCGCACGCCGCGGGCGTCCAGGTCCTCGGCGAGCTTCGTGGCCGCAGCGAGGATCTCGTCGCCCTTGCCGGTGGCGAGCACCTGGACGTCGAACGGCGCCAGCGCCCGGGGCCAGACCAGACCGCGGTCGTCGCAGGTCGCCTCGGCCACGGCCGCCACCGCGCGGGACACCCCGACGCCGTAGGACCCCATGGTCACGGTGACCAGCTTGCCGTTCTCGTCGAGCACCTTCAGGCCGAGCGCGTCGGCGTACTTGCGGCCGAGCTGGAAGATGTGGCCCATCTCGATGCCGCGGGCCAGGCTGAGCGGTCCGGAGCCGTCCGGGGCGGGGTCGCCGTCGCGGATCTCGGCCACGTCGAGGACGCCGTCGCTGGTGAAGTCCCGGCCGGCGACCACGTCGACGAGGTGGGTGTCGACCACGTTCGCACCGGTGATCCAGGCCGTCCCGGGCACCACGCGCGGATCGGTCAGGTAGCGCACGTGCAGCGGGCCCTCGGCGCCCAGGTGGGCCACCGCGGCGCCATCGGCGAGCGCGACCGGGCCGATGTAGCCCTTGACCAGGCCGGGGTTGGCGGCGAAGTCGTCGTCGGTCAGCGGGGTGGCCTCGGCGGGGGCGAGCGCCGCCTCGAGCCGCTTGGGGTCGACCTCGCGGTCGCCGGGCAGGCCGACGACCAGCAGCTCGGACTTCCCGTCCGGCCGGACCAGCCGGAAGACCACGTTCTTCAGCGTGTCCGCGGCCGTCCACGCCCGGTCGGCGCGCGGGAACTGCGCGTTCGCGATGTCGACGAGTTCGACGATCGTGCCCGTGCCCGGGGTGTCCACGGCCGTGGCCGCCCCGATGCCGGACGCGTCCTGCGCCGGCGGCGCGGCGATCTGGACGGCCTCGACGTTCGCGGCATACCCGGCGGGCGAGCGGACGAAGGTGTCCTCGCCGGTCGGCGAGACGGCGAGGAACTCCTCCGAGGCCGACCCGCCCATCGCGCCGGACATGGCCTTCACGATCACGTAGTCGAGGCCGAGCCGGTCGAAGATCCTGATGTAGGCCCCGCGGTGCGCCGCGTAGGAGGCGTCCAGCCCGGCGTCGTCGACATCGAAGGAGTAGGAGTCCTTCATCACGAACTCGCGGCCGCGCAGCAGGCCCGCGCGGGGCCGGGCCTCGTCGCGGTACTTGGTCTGGATCTGGTACAGCGACAGCGGCAGGTCCTTGTAGGAGGAGTAGAGGTCCTTCACCAGCAGGGTGAACATCTCCTCGTGGGTCGGCCCGAGCAGGTAGTCGGCGCCCTTGCGGTCCTGCAGGCGGAACAGGGTGGCGCCGTACTCGGTCCAGCGGTTCGTGGCCTCGTAGGGCTCGCGCGGCAGCAGCGCGGGGAACCGCACCTCCTGCGCGCCGATCGCGTCCATCTCCTCGCGGACGATGGTCTCCACCTGCTGCAGCACGCGCAGGCCGAGCGGCAGCCAGGAGTAGATGCCCGGGGCGGCGCGGCGGATGTAGCCGGCGCGGACGAGCCAGCGGTGGCTCGGCACCTCGGCGTCGGCGGGGTCCTCGCGGAGGGTGCGGACGAACA
>JBDHZJ010000223.1:0-4864 GCA_039811825.1 Propionicimonas sp. | reverse complement strand
CAGGCTCGCGGTGCCGCTGGCCCACCGCCCGAGCAGGTTGCTCAGTTCGTCGGCGGCGACGGCGGGTTGCGGCATGGCTCCAGCCTGCCCTGACCGGGCCGCGGAAGGTGCCAATCCGCGGGAATTGGCCCAGTCGCTGCGGGAGGTACGGCAATAGCGTGGAAAGGAGCGACACGAAGGAGTGGGCCATGGCCACTGTTGCGGTGCTGGGCACCCTCGACACCAAGGGTGAGGAGCACGCCTGGCTGCTGGATCGACTGCACGGGCTCGGGGCCGAGACCCTGGCCATCGACACGGGCTCGTTCTCCACCAGTGAGCTCGCCGACATCAGTTCCGATCAGGTGATCGCCGCGGCCGGGGTGGACGCCGCCGAGGTCCGCGCGCGCCGGGACCGGGGCGAGATGATGGGCGTGATGGGTGCCGGTGCCGCGGCCGTGGTGCGCGACCTGGCCGAAGCGGGACGGATCCACGGCCTGCTCGCCATCGGCGGCTCGGGCGGCTCGTCCGTGGCGGCCCCGGCGATGCAGTCGCTGCCGGTGGGGTTCCCCAAGCTGCTGGTCTCGACGATGGCATCCGGGGACGTGAAGCCGTACGTCGGCGAGGTGGACACCACGCTGATGTACTCGGTGGTCGACGTGGCCGGGATCAACTCGATCTCGGCGATGGTGCTCGGCAACGCGTGCGCGGCGATCGCGGGCATGGCGACGGCGTTCGAGGCCCGGCTCTCGGCACCGGCGGGTGAGCACAAGCCGTTGATCGGGGTGACGATGTTCGGCGTCACCACGCCGGCGGCGAACGAGGCGCGGGAGACACTGACCGGGCTGGGTTACGAGGTGCTGGTCTTCCACGCCACCGGCACCGGCGGCCGCGCGATGGAGAAGCTGGTCGAGTCCGGGCTGCTCGCGGGGGTGTGCGACCTGACCACCACCGAGCTGGCCGACGACCTGGTCGGCGGCGTGTTGTCGGCCGGGCCGGACCGGCTCGAGATCGCCGGGGCGACGGCGCTGCCGCAGGTGGTCAGCCTGGGCGCGCTCGACATGGTCAACTTCGGGCCGATGGACACCGTCCCGGCGCTGTTCGCCGACCGCAACCTGTACGTGCACAACCCCACGGTGACGCTGATGCGCACGACGCCCGACGAGATGGCCGAGCTGGGCCGGCGAATCGCGGCCAAGCTCGCGGCGGCCACCGGCCCCACGGACTTGTTCGTGCCGCTGCGCGGGGTCAGTGCGATCGACGTGGACGGCGCGCCGTTCCGCGACGCGGCGGCCGACGACCGCCTGTTCGCAGCCCTGCGCGAAGGACTGGCCGGCAGCGCCGTGGTCGTGCACGAGCTCGACCAGGCGATCAACGATCCGGGCTTCGGGCGCGCGATGGCCGAGGCCCTGCACGCCCGCATCACCACAAGTGAGAAGGAGGACCAGAAGTGACGAGTCGAACCGGGATCCTCGAGCGGTTCCGCGCCCAGGTGGACGCGGGGGTGCCGATCATCGGCGGTGGCGCCGGCACCGGCATCACCGCCAAGTCCGCCGAGGCCGGCGGCATCGACCTGCTGGTCATCTACAACTCCGGCCGGTTCCGGATGGCCGGACGCGGCTCGCTGTCGGGCCTGCTCGCCTACGGCGACGCGAACGCGATCGTGATGGAGATGGCCAACGAGGTGCTGCCGGTCGTGAAGCACACCCCGGTGCTGGCCGGCGTGAACGGTACCGACCCGTTCCGGGTGATGCCGTACTTCCTGAAGCAGGTGAAGGAGATCGGCTTCGCCGGCGTCCAGAACTTCCCGACGGTGGGCCTGATCGACGGGGTGTTCCGGGCCAACCTGGAGGAGACCGGGATGGGCTACGGCCCGGAGATCGACATGATCCGGCTCGCCCACGAGATGGACCTGCTCACCTCGCCGTACGTGTTCGACACCGACCAGGCCAGGGCGATGGCCGCTGCCGGCGCCGACATCCTGGTGCCGCACATGGGCCTGACCACGTCCGGCACGATCGGCGCCCAGACCGCGCTCACGCTCGAGCAGGCGGCGGTGAAGGTGCAGGAACTCGCGGACGCCGCGAAGACGGTGAACCCCGACATCCTGTGCCTGTGCCACGGCGGCCCGATCGCCAATCCGGAGGACGCGCAGTACGTGCTCGACCACACCGAGGGCATCGTCGGGTTCTACGGGGCCTCCTCGATCGAGCGCTTCCCCACCGAAGTGGGTATCCGCAAGCAGACCGAGGACTTCAAGGCGGTCACCTTCCACCACTGAGCCACCCCTCCCGGAGATGGGCCGGCAACCGCCAACCAGCCGGGCCCTCCCGCCGCCGCCCCGGTCCATGGCCGACCGGGGCGGCGGTCTCCGTCCCGCCCCGGACCGCAGGTGCAGGATCAGTAGCGAGACGAGGAGGCGACGATGGACGCAGCGGAGATTCGCAGGGTGCTGGTGGTCGGCGCGGGCACGATGGGCCGGCAGATCGCACTGCAGTGCGCCACGCACGGCTTCGAGGTGGTACTGCTCGACGAGTCGGTGGGGGCACTGGACGCGGCGGCAGCGGGGCTCGAGGGGCTCGCCCGCCACGTCGCCGACGACCCCGCCTTCGCCGGGGTGGACGTGGCCGCCGCGGTCGCGGGCCTCGTCCGCACCACGGACGTGGCTGCGGCCGCCGTCGACGCGGACCTCGTGTCGGAGTCGGTTCCGGAGGATCCCGAGTTGAAGGGCCGGGTGTTCGCCGAACTCGACCGGCACTGCCCGGAGCGGACGATCTTCGCCACCAACACGTCCTCGCTGCTGCCGTCGATGTTCGCGGACGCGTCCGGGCGTCCGGACCGCTTCGCCGCCCTGCACTTCCACCAGCCGGTCTGGTCGGCCAACATCGTCGACGTGATGCCGCACCCCGGCACGTCCGGGACGACGGTGACGACGCTGCTCGGCTTCGCCGACCGGATCGGCCAGGTGCCGATCCGGCTCCACCGCGAGAGCCCCGGCTACGTGTTCAACGCGATGTACAACGCCCTGAACGGTGCGGCGATCACCCTCGCCGCCAACGAGGTGGCGACCATCGAGGACATCGACCGGGCCTGGACGACGGTGACGAGGATGCCCAACGGGCCGTTCGCGATGCTCGACCACGTGGGCATCGACACGGCCTGGCACATCACCGACTACTGGGCACGCACCACCGGCGACGCGCAACTGGCCCGCAACGCCGCCTTCCTGAAGGGCTACCTCGACCAGGGCCGCGCCGGCACCAAGACCGGCAGGGGCTTCTACGACTACGACACCTGATCCGGACCGAGTTGGGGACGGTTCCTTTCTCGGTCCACCTTTTCCACAGGGCCCGGTTCGAGGCCCGAACCTGTGGAAAAGCCGGACCGCCGGGAACCGTCCCCGGTGGACCGAGTAAGGACCGTCCCCGATCTGGACCGCGGTGGACCGAGTAAGGAACCGTCCCCGACCTGGGCCGCGGCTGTCGGCGGGGGTGCGTAGGGTGCGGGCATGGCCACCAGGAACGAGCCGGACGGCCCGGACGCGCCGCGGCTGCGCCCGCCTGCGCTCGGCCCGCTCGTCGCGGTGCCGGATTCGCTCGCGGTGGACGGCGAGGACGACCTCGACGAGGTGGCGATCCGCGACCTGACCGCCGACGAACTGACCTGGACGGGCCGTCGCCGCTTCGGTTCGTCCCTGCTCTCCGGTGTGACCGCGCGCGCCTGGACGGCGCCGGGGGCGTCTCTGGCGGGCTCGGTGCTCGAACGGCTCGAACTGGTGGCGCTGAGCGCACCCGAGTCGGGCTGGTGGAACGTCGAGGTCAAGCAGTGCCGGATCGGGTCGGCGGAGCTCTACGACTCGAACTGGCGCGGCGTCCGGTTCAGCCGGTGCAAGCTCGGCTACGTGAACCTGCGCGGGGCGCGGCTCACCGACGTCGAGTTCTCCGACTGCGTGATCACCGACCTCGACCTGGGCCACGCCACGGCCAGCCGGCTCGCGTTCCCGGGCACCCGGATCGACCGGCTCGACGGCACCGGGTCGAGACTGGCCGACGTCGACCTGCGCGGCGCCCGCCTCGCCGACGTCGGCAACATCGAGGGCCTGCGCGGCGCGAGCATCAGCCTTGAGCAATTGCTCGACCTGGCCCCTGCCCTCGCCGAACGGCTCGGGATCCGGCTCGACTGAACCCGGGCGGGCTGCGTGATCCGGACGTGCGTGGCTCAGCGCCCGATGAATACCACACCTTGGTAACGCTCTGATCACGCTCTTATCCCCGGGGCACAAGGCTCTTCGGTAGGCCGAAACTGCGTGCTAGATTGCACGAACCCGTGGGGTGACGGATCAGGCAGTGCCCGTCTGCCGCCGCATGGACGGGAAAGAGGGAGTCCGGATGGCAGACAGCACCGCTGTCGATGTCGAAGCGCGCGACGGCGCGGTTCCGATCGCGGGACGCACTCCGTGGCAGATCACGCGAGCGCGACTCGTGCGCGACAAGGTCACAATGGTGGCCTTCGGCGCTGCCATCTTCTTCATCGTGCTCGCCGTCTCCGCCCCGTTGATGACCCAGATGGGCTGGATCGACCCGTACACCGCGAACACCGACCTGGTCGGCGGCCTCGGTTCGCTCCCGATCGGACCGATGGGCGGGGTGTCCTGGGCCCACCCGATGGGGGTCGAGCCGGGCACCGGCCGCGACCTGTTCTCCCGTGTGCTCGCCGGCCTGACGGTCTCACTGATCGTGGCCACCAGCGCCGTGTTCGTCTCCGTGGTGATCGGCGTGACCATCGGCATCGTTTCCGGCACCGCGGGCGGCCGGGTCGACTGGTGGTTCTCCCGCCTGATCGACTTCGTGCTCAGCTTCCCGCAGACCCTGATGCTGATCGCCCTGTC
>JBDHZJ010000222.1:0-4873 GCA_039811825.1 Propionicimonas sp. | reverse complement strand
CCCACGATCTGGCTGGACGGGGTGACCAGCGGCGGGTGGCCGGCGTCCGCCTTGACCAGCGGCACCTCGGCCATCACGTCCTTGATCCGGTCGCCGGCACCCTGTGCCTTCAGCTGGCTCTCCATGTTGGACAACATGCCGCCCGGGATCTGGCTGGAGAAGATGTCGGTGTCGACCAGGGTCGCCGACTCGAACTCGGCGTACTTGGGCCGGACCGTCGAGAAGTGGTCACGGATCCTGATCAGCCGCTCCGGGTCGAGGTCGGTCGTGTAGTCGGTGCCCTCGAGCATCGCCACGAGCGACTCGGTCGGGTTGTGGCCCGGGCCGAGCGACATCGAGCTGATCGCGGTGTCGACCACGTCGGCCCCGGCCTCGATGGCCTTCTGCAGCGAGACCAGCGTGACGCCGGTGGTGGAGTGGCAGTGGACGTTGATCTGGACGTCCTCGCCGTAGGTCTCCTTGATGCCCCGGATGATGTCGTAGGCGGGCTGCGGCTGCAGCAGGGCGGCCATGTCCTTCAGGGCGAGCGACTCGGCACCCATGTCGAGCAACTGGCCGGCCAGGTGCACGTAGCCCTCGACGGTGTGCAGCGGGGAGATCGTGTAGCAGATCGTGCCCTGCGCGTGCTTGCCGGTCTTCTTGACGGCCTGCATGGCGTGGGCCATGTTGCGGGGGTCGTTCAGCGCGTCGAAGACACGGAACACGTCCATGCCGTTCTCCGCGGACTTGTCCACGAACCGCTCCACCACTTCGTCCTCGTAGTGGCGGTAGCCGAGCAGGTTCTGGCCGCGCAGCAGCATCTGCAGCCGGGAGTTGGGCATCAGCTCACGGAAGGTCCGCAGCCGCACCCAGGGATCCTCGTTGAGGAATCGGATACATGCGTCGTAGGTAGCACCACCCCAGCACTCGACGCTCCAGTAGCCCGCCTGATCGATGTCCTCGCACGCCCCGACCATGTCTTCGAGGGCCATGCGGGTTGCCATCAGGCTCTGGTGAGCGTCGCGGAGGGCGAGCTCGGTCACACCAATGGTTCGCTGACTCATGGTTACCATCCTCGCAGACCAACTACTACACCTCGTCGTAACAGGGTGATTACGGACAGGCGTGAGACAAACGGTCTGACCTATGAGAAATGGTGCTGTGCGGAGCGCTCGAACCGGGGTGCCGCAAGCGAATTCACCGGAAGCTGAGGCCTGGCCCGGAGCGGGTCAGGCCGGGTCGACGGCCTGGTCCCGGTGCCGGATCCTCGGCATCCGCTTCGCCATCTCGGCCTCGAACAGGCGGCCGACGGCGTCGGCGTCGATCTTGCCGTCCAGGGTGGGCAGGGTCTTGTTGAACGCCCGCTGGCAGACGACCAGCCACGCCTGGCCCATCGCGAGGGTGAGCGAGGACGCGACCGAGGCGTTGATCACGCCGCCGACCACGCTCCCGGCGCCCGGGATGAACTTCAGCAGGCCCGCAGCTGCCGCGCGTCCGGCGGACGTGGCGACCGAGGTGGACGCGATCGCGAGCAGGGCCGACTTGTCCAGGCCGAGCCCGTGCAGGTGCGCGATCCGCGCCATCATCGACAGCTGGATCGGCACCAGGATCGCGGCGGACGAGAACGGGATCGGCACGGCGGCGGCCGCTGCCGCGGCGGTCACGGCTGCGGCGACGGCCTTGTTGGACTGGGACGCCTTGAGCTGAACATCGATCGCCTGCGCGGCCGCAAGGGCCCCCTGGACCGCTTCCGGAGCGACGCGAAAGGTGGCGCCGAGGACCTCCATCAAGCCATAGGGCGGCTGACCGGTGAACTGGTCCCTCATCGCGTAGGTCAGGTACGGGCGGCCGTCCACGATCGGCAGGTTGCGGGCCTGGAGCTGGCGGGCGAGCTCGAGCGCGTCCGGGTGGTACTGCCCGTCCCGCATCGGCACCTGGGTGAGCACCAGCACGACCGGGAGGCCGAGGTCGGCCAGGGTCCGGACGAAGCGCTCCTCGAAGTCCTCGAACCGTCGGTCCATGCCGCGCACGCAGTACCACGCGACGTGCAGCTGCTCGTCGACCGGCTTGGCGCGACTCTCCTTCACCGCCTTGGTGAGCTCCTTGACGATCTGGTCGTCGTCGCGGCCGAGTTCGAGGCCCCGGGTGTCGATCACGCCGAGCGAGCCGCGCTTGTCGAGGTAGAGGTGGGAGCCGTTGGTGACCGGGGCGCCGATGCCGGTGGCCGCGACGGGCTCGCCGAAGATGGCGTTGACCAGCGTCGACTTGCCGACCCCGGTCTTGCCGAAGACGGCGATGTTGACCCGGCCGAGCTCCGCCTCCTGCTTGGCGAACTCCGCCCGGAAGCTCTCGGTGAACCATTGCGTCACGGGCCCAGCCTATTGGCGGACGGCGTCGGGACCATGGGGCCTGTCCCTGAGCCGACCCGGGCCGGTCCCCGGCGGCCGCGCTCAGGACGGCGCGATCCGCACCTGTTCGCCGGTGAGGACGGCGACGATCCCGTCCAGGCTGACCTGCAGGTAGCTGCGGCCGTCGGGGGCGGTCGCCGCCGGGTCGAAGTAGTGGCCGGAGACGGCGTGCTTGAACGGTCCGATCGGGATCTCGGTGAGGCGTCCGTCCTTCTTCGCCTGGTTCCAGTGCGAGAACGGGTACCGCGGCCAGCGTCCGGTGAAGATCACCCGGCCCATTCGCTCCCAGCCGTCGCGGGTGCCGTGCAGGTGCCACAGGTGCTCCACCCGGTCCAGCCCCGGGTCGTTGGAGAGCATGCCGCCGAGCGAGACCACGTCCACGGGGATGCCCGCCCCCCGAGGAACCACGCCGCCCCGAGCGCAACCTGGCCGCCGCCGCTCCAGCCGACCAGGGTGACCCGCTTGCCGCTGCCGAGCTCGTAGCCGTGCTCGACCAGCGAGCGCCCGATCTCGTCGGCGGTGCCGAGGCTGAAGGTCGGGCCGTAGCGGCGGTCCGCGCTGACGAACAGCTGCAGCGCGTTGCGGGCGTTGATCAGCATCCCGAGGGCGCTCTCCGGCTTGTGCAGCCGCACCTTCTCGATCCGGCGCCACATCCACGCGAACGCGCGGTTGCCGGTCAGCGCGCGGTTCGACGGCGAGTACGGGAACACGTCGCTGATCACCACCGCACCCGGCAGGCGCTGGGCGAGGCCGTCCAGCAGCGGCAGTTCCTCGGGCGGGATGGACGCGCCGTCGAGCGCGCCGATCCCCGACAGGTAGAACACGTAGTGCTCGTAGTCGGTCTTGGGCAGGTCGTCGTCGAGTTCGCCGGACGCGAGCAGGGCCAGCGACCGGGTGGCCTCGTCCGCCCCCTTCTCCGACCACCAGCCCAGGGACTCCAGCGGTGCCGCCATCGCCGCGAGCGCGACCAGGAACATCACCCCCACGAAGACCTGCACGACCAGCGCGATCGCCAGCACCAGCAGCACCAGCAGCAGGAGCAGGAAGTCGATCATCGCCTGCTCCGGCCCTTGCCCGGGCGCGCGTCCCCGCCGACCGGCATGAACGGGTGCCCGGCGAGGATGTCGTGCCCGGTCAGCATCGAGGGCCGGCCGGTGAGCAGCTGCCAGAACCGGTCACCGAGCCAGGTCACCGGTTTCGCGAACGCCCAGGCCAGCACCTGCGTCGTACCCCAGCCGAGCGCGGCGACCAGCAGCCCGGCCCACAGGCCCGTCTCGTAGCCCACGGCGACCAGCACCCACAGCGACAGCAGGCTCCAGACCTGCAGCGCCCGCGCGATCCAGGGCCCCACGAACGGGATCATGGCCAGCACGCCGAACCAGAGCGGCCCCGTGGAGAGCAGGACGGCGAACGTCACGTGCAGCAGCGTCCGCCCGCCCACGACCAGGCTGCCGGCGAGCCAGGTCGCCAGGGCCTGAAGCAGGTACAGCAGCACCAGCGAGGCGCCGTTGAGCGCGATCGCGAACCAGAACCGCACCCCGCGGATCCGGTTGATGAACAGCACGACGCTGTTGCCGAGCAGGGTGGACGCGGCCGCGACCATCGCCACGCTGAGCACGACCCAGACCGGGTCCGGCTGCGCCTCGACCCACGCGAGCAGGCCGGGGTCCAGCTGCCGGGAGCGGGCCGCCGCCTCCAGCACGGTGCCGACGAAGCCGAGGAACCCGTCCAACGCCACGCTCCCTTCCTGAGGGTGGCTGCGACCCTAACACCGTCCTCGCCGGCCGTCCGACGGAAAATGGGGACGGTTCCCTTTCGCGTCGGCGACGGGGAAAGGAACCGTCCCCACTTCCCGTCGCGGGGCGGGATCGGGGTCAGGTCGGGATGACCTTCACCTCGGTTCCGTTGAGCAGCGCCACGACCGCGTCGGAGGTGACCTGCAGGTAGCTGCGGCCGTCGGGCGCGATCGCCTCGGCGTCGAAGTAGTGGTCCTTGACGTTGTGCTGCATCGGGCCGATGTCGTAGATCGTGATCCGGCCCTCCTTGGTCGCCCGCGACCACGGCGAACCGACCGCGATCGGCCAGCGGCCGGCGAACATCACCCAGCCGAGCTTCTCGAACGGGTCGTTCGTGCCGCGCAGGTGGTACACGTGCCGGAGCCGGTCCAGCCCGTAGTCGTCCGACATCATGCCGCCGATGGAGATCAGTTCCAGCGGGATCTTCGTCAGGCCGAGGTACCAGGCCGCCCCCACCGAGATCTGGGCGCCGCCGCTCCAGCCGACCAGGGTCACGGGGACACCGCTGCCGAGCCGGTAGCCGTGCCGCAGCAGCGACTCGAGCACCTGCTGGGCGGTGCCGATGTTGTAGGTGGGGCCGTAGCGGCGGTCGGCGCTGACGAACAACTGGATGGCGTTGCGCAGGTTCACCAGCATCGCGAGCATCGCCTCGGGGTTGGCGAACCGGGCCTGCTCGATCTTCTTCCACAG
>JBDHZJ010000221.1:0-4874 GCA_039811825.1 Propionicimonas sp. | reverse complement strand
CACAGCGAGGTCTTCCCGCTGGCCCTGTTCTCGCTCGCCGGCATGATGGTGTTCGTCGCGGCCAACGACCTGCTCACCGCCTTCGTGGCGCTCGAGGTCATGTCGCTGCCGTTGTACCTGCTCTCCGGCATGGCGCGCCGGCGCCGCCTGCTCAGCCAGGAAGCGGCCCTGAAGTACTTCCTGCTGGGTGCGCTGTCCAGCGCCTTCTTCCTGTTCGGCATGGCGCTGACCTACGGCTTCGCCGGCTCGTTCGAGTACGGCCGGATCAGCGACGCGATCGCCGACCCGGTCTACGGCCGCAGCCTGCTCTACACCGGCATGGCGTTCCTCGCGATCGGCCTGCTGTTCAAGATCGGCGCGGTGCCGTTCCACAACTGGGTGCCGGACGTGTATGTCGGCGCCCCGACGCCGGTGACCGGGTTCATGGCGATCTGTACCAAGCTCGCCGCGGTGGGCGCCACCGTCCGGATCTTCTACGTCGCCCTCGGCGGCGAACGCTGGAGCTGGCAGCCGCTGCTGGCCGTGGTCGCCGTGATCACGATGGGGCTCGGCATCGTGGTGGCCCTGACCCAGTCCGACATGAAGCGACTGCTGGCCTACAGTTCCGTCTCCCACGCCGGGTTCCTCCTGGTGGCGGTGGTCGGCGCGACCGCCGGTGCCGTCGGACGGGTCAACAGTTTCGGCGCGATCCTGTTCTACCTGGTCTCCTACGGATTCGCGACCGTCGCGGCGTTCGCCATCGTGACGATGGTGCGCAACCAGGCGGGCGAGGTGCACGAGATCTCGGGCTGGGCCGGCCTGGGCCGGAAGAGCCCGTTGCTGGCGGGCATCTTCGCGCTCCTGATGCTGAGCTTCGCCGGCATCCCGCTGACCGCGGGTTTCATCGGCAAGTGGGCGGTGTTCTCCGCGGCCTGGCAGGGCGGCTACGCCTGGCTGGTCCTGGCCGCGGTGGCGTTCAGCCTGGTCGCCGCGTACGTCTACCTGCGGGTGATCGTGCTGATGTTCTTCTCCGCGCCGGCCGAGGGCGTGGTCGTGGGCAGGGCGAGCGGGATGACCTGGGTGCCGGTCGCGCTCGGCGCGCTGGCCTCGGCCTACCTCGGCCTGTTCCCCGGCCCGCTGCTGGACCTCGTCACGTCGGCCAGCACGTTCCTGCGCTGAGGCTATGCTGTCCGGCGTGTCCGTGACCCAGCCAGCTGATCTCGTCGGTGAGCTGCCCGGGGCGTTCACCGATCGCGTGACCGGGCTGCTCGACCGGATCGAGGGACGCCTGGCCACGGCGGCGCAGGCCGACACCGAGTTCGTCAGCGAGGCGGCCCAGCACACGATCCGCGCGGGCGGGAAGCGCTTCCGCCCGCTGCTGGTGGTGCTGGCCTCGCTGCTGGCCGAGGCGCCCGAGGAGGAGTCGGTGGTCCGGGCCGCCCTGGTCATGGAACTGACCCACGTGGCCAGCCTCTACCACGACGACGTGATGGACGAGGCAGAACTGCGCCGCGGGGTGCCCAGTGCCAACCTCCGCTGGGACAACACCGTCGCGATCCTCGTCGGCGATTTCCTGTTCTCCCGGGCGTCCTCCATCGTCGCCGACCTCGGCACCGAGTACGTGAAGCTGCAGGCGGACACCTTCGCCCGTCTCGTCCAGGGCCAGATCGCGGAGACGCGTGGGCCCGGGGACGGCGCCGACACCCTCGAGCACTACCTCGCTGTCCTCGCCGACAAGACCGGCTCGCTGATCGCCGCGTCCGCGCTGTTCGGCGGTATGGTCGCCGGCCTGGGCGAGACCGAGCTGGCCGCGCTCGCGGCCTACGGCGAGGAGATCGGCGTGGTCTTCCAGCTCAGCGACGACATCATCGACATCGCCAGCGACTCCTCCGGCAAGACGCCGGGCACCGACCTGCGGGCCGGCGTCCCGACCCTGCCGACGCTGCTCGCCCGGCGCAGCACCGACCCCGCGGACGCCCGGCTGCTCGCGCTGCTCGACTCCGACCTCAGCGACGACGCGGAGCTGGCCGAGGCGTTGCGCCTGATGCGCGCTCATCCGGCGATGGCGGCCGCGCGGGACGAGATCCGGCGGCGGGCCGAGGTGGCCCGGGCGCACCTCGCGCCGCTCCCCGGGGGCCCGGCGAAGGACGCCCTGTCCGCGCTGTGCGACGGGGTCATCTCGCGGTCCGCCTGACCAGCCCGGGTGACGCGGGAAACGGGGCCGGGTTAGGGTTGCCTCAGTTGCGGGGTGCTGTCCACGAGCGGAGGTCGAGATGGCCCGTCCACACGTAGTGATCATCGGATCCGGCTTCGGGGGCCTGTTCGCCGCCCAGGCGCTGGCGAAGGCGGACGTCGACGTGACGTTGGTGTCGAAGACCGTCTCGCACCTGTTCCAGCCCCTGCTCTACCAGGTCGCGACCGGCATCCTCTCCACCGGCGAGATCGCCCCGGCCACCCGCGACATCCTGCGCGGCCAGGCCAATGCCACCGTGCTGCTCGCCGAGGTGACCCGGATCAACCTGGCCACCCGGGTCGTGGTGGCGGAGAAGCTCGCCAAGACCGTCGCGCTGAAGTACGACTACCTGATCGTCGCGGCCGGCGCGGGCCAGTCCTACTTCGGCAACGACCACTTCGCCACCTTCGCCCCGGGCATGAAGTCGATCGACGACGCCCTGGAGCTGCGGGCGCGGATCTTCGGGTCGCTGGAGATGGCCGAGCTCAGCGAGGACGCCGACGAGCGGCGCCGGCTGTTGAACTTCGTGGTCGTCGGGGCCGGCCCGACCGGCGTGGAGATGGCCGGGCAGATCGCAGAACTCACCCACCACACCCTGCGCAAGAGCTTCCGGCGGATCGACACGGCCAGCGCCTCGGTGCTGCTGCTCGACGGCGCCGACGCGGTGCTGCCGCCGTTCGGGCCCAAGCTGTCCGCCGCGGCGAAGGCCGAACTGGAGCGCCACGGCGTCGAAGTGCGCCTCGGGGCGCTGGTCACGGGCCTGGACGCGGCGGGGCTGGACGTGAAGTACTCCGACGGCAGGACCGAGCGGATCATGTCCTCCTGCAAGGTGTGGGCGGCCGGCGTCCAGGCGAGCCCGCTGGGGAAGACCCTCGCCGAGCAGTCCGGTGCGGGCATCGACCGCGCCGGACGCGTCGAGGTGAACCGCGACCTCACCCTGCCGGGGCACCCCGAGGTGTACGTGGTCGGCGACATGATCAGCCTCGACCGCCTGCCCGGAGTGGCCCAGGTGGCGATCCAGGGCGGGCGCTACGCGGCGTCCAGGATCCGCGGCGAGGTGTCCGGGCACCCGGTCACCGAGGAGTTCCACTACCACGACAAGGGTTCGATGGCCGTGATCAGCCGGTTCGGGGCGGTCGCGAAGATGAACAAGCTGCAGCTGACCGGCTTCCCCGCGTGGTTCGCGTGGCTGTTCGTGCACCTGATCTATGTGGTCGGCTTCAAGAACCGGATCACGACCCTGCTGCACTGGATCATCACCTTCATCGGTCGCGCCCGTTCGGAGCGGGTCACCACCGAGCAGCAGCTGGTCGGCCGGCTCGCGGTCAAGCAGTTGGGTGACGATTTCCAGCCCACCATCGGCGGCACCCTGGAACCGGGCAAGATCAAGCACTGATGGAACTCACCCGACTCGACGCCCTGGCGATCGCGGCGGCTGTGCGCGAGCAGGTCGTGTCCGCGGCCGAGGTGGCGCGGGTGCACCTGGCGCGCGCGGAGCGGCTCTCCGACGTGGTGGGTGCCTACGCCCGGCTCACGCCCGAGGCCGCGCTGGGCCGGGCGGCCGAGGTGGACGCCGCCGTCGCCCGGGGCGAGGCCTCGGCGCCGCTGCTCGGCGTGCCCTGCCCGATCAAGGACCTGAACCCGGTCGCCGGGGTGGGCTGGGAGGCCGGCACGGTCGCCCTGCGGGGCAACGTCGCCGACGTCGACGACGACATCGTCACCTGGTTCCGTGCGGCCGGGACGGTCAGCACCGGCAAGACCGCGACGCCCGAGTTCGGACTGCCCTGCTACACCGAGCCGGAGGGGGCGCCGCCCGCGCGGACGCCGTGGGACCTGCGTCGCTCCGCCGGCGGCTCCAGCGGCGGCGCCGCCGCGGCGGTCGCCACCGGCCTGGCACCGATCGCACACGCCTCCGACGCCGGCGGCTCGATCCGGATCCCTGCCTCGGCCTGCGGGCTGGTCGGGCTCAAGGCCAGCCGCGGCCGGGTCAGCGCCGGACGGTTGCGGGTGCCGGGCCCCGGTCTGGGCACGGACGGCGTGCTCAGCCGCACAGTGGCCGACACGGCCGTGGCGCTCGACGTGCTCGCCGGGCACGGCGTGGGGGAGACCTACCACGCGCCGGGGCCGCTCACGACCTTCGCCGATGCGGCCGGACGCGAGCCGGGCTGCCTCCGGGTGGGCGTGCTGACCACGCCGGTGATCGCAGAGGCCGACGTGCACCCGGCCTGCCTCGCCGCCGCCAGGTCGGTCGCGGAGACCCTGGGCGGGCTCGGCCACGACGTCGCCGACGCGCCCGTCCCGTTCCCGGTGGCACGCTGGGAGGCGTTCGGGGCCCTGTGGGCGGTGGGGGCAGCGTCGATCCCGCTGCCCGAGGCCGCCGAGCCGCTGCTGCGTCCGCTCACCCGGTGGCTGCGGGAGCGGGGCCGGAACACCTCCGGCGTCGCCTACGCCGAGGCCGCCGGTGCCGTGCAGCGGCTGACCGCCGAGGTCGCGCAGGCGTGGGACGGCTTCGACGTCGTGCTCACGCCCACGCTGGCCCAGCCCCCGGCGCTGGTCGGGGCCCTGCGCGACGACGACGACCCGGTCGCCGACTTCGCCGCCCAGACCCGGTTCACGCCGTGGACCAGCGTCTACAACCTGTCCGGCCGGCCGGCGATCTCGC
>JBDHZJ010000220.1:0-4886 GCA_039811825.1 Propionicimonas sp. | reverse complement strand
AGAGTGAGGCGAGCTTGCTCGCACTCACCGAGGAGGACGGGTGGCGCGAAGCGCCAGCGCGTTCAGGATTGGGAGACGCGCCCCAGGCCTTAGACTCCGAGGCGCCCTCTGACCAGGAGTTCCCGATGCCCTACGACGTGGCCGAACTGCGCACCCACTTCCCTTCCCTGGCGTCCGGGACGGCCCATTTCGACGGGCCCGGCGGCACCCAGACCCCGCGTGAGGTGGCCGAGGCGATCGCGGCCACGCTCAGCGCTCCCCTGTCCAACCGCGGCAGCACCGGCGCCTCCGAGGCCAACGCGGACGCAGCCACGCTCGGCTTCCGGGCGGCGGTCGCGGATCTGCTCGGCGTCCCGGCGACGGGCATCGTGCACGGGCGCAGCGCCACCCAGCTCACCTACGACTTCTCCCGCGCGCTGGCGAAGCAGTGGGCGCCCGGCGACGGCGTCGTGGTGAGTCGGCTCGACCACGACGCGAACGTGCGGCCCTGGCTGCAGGCCGCGGAAGCGGTCGGTGCGTCCGTGCGCTGGATCGACTTCGACCCGGCCACCGGCGAGGTGGACGCCGCCAGCGTCGCGGCCGCCATCGCTCCGGGCACCCGCCTGGTCGCGATCACCGCGGCGTCCAACCTGATCGGGACCCGGCCCGACCTGCCCGCCATCGCGGCCGCCGCGCACGCCGTCGGCGCCCTGCTCTGGGTGGACGGCGTGCACTACGCGGCGCACGAGTTCGTGGACGTGCCCGCCCTCGGGGCCGACTTCTTCGTCTGCTCGCCGTACAAGTTCCTCGGCCCGCACTGCGGCGTGCTCGGGGCGTCCCCGGAGCTGCTGGAAACCGTCCACCCCGACAAGCTGCTGCCGTCCACCGAGATCGTGCCCGAGCGGTTCGAGCTGGGCACGCTGCCGTACGAGCAGCTGGCCGGGGTCACCACCGCCGTCGACTTCCTCGCCGGGATCGGCGACGCGGACGGGTCGCGCCGGGAGCGGCTGCGCGCGTCCTTCGCAGCGATCGACGCCCACGAGTTCCGCCTGCGCGGCCGCCTCGAGGACGGCCTCGCCCGGCTCGGCGACGCCGTCGTCGTGCACTCCCGCGCCGCCGCGCGCACCCCGACGCTCCTGCTCAGCCTGCCCGGCCGCCGCACCTGGGACGCCTACCAGTTTCTCGCCACGCGCGCGGTGCTGGCCCCGGCCGGCTCGTTCTACGCCTACGAGCCGTTCCGGCGGCTCGCCCTGCCCGACGCGCACGGCCTGCGGCTGGGCCTGGCCCCGTACAGCACGGACGAGGACGTCGACCGGGTGCTCGACGGGCTGGCGGCCTTCCTCCACAGCCCGTCCTGAGCCCGTCGGAGGACTCAGGCCGCGCCGCCCCATGCGGCGGTGGCGGTGACGACTGTCGGTGGCGGCGGCGATACTGACCGCCATGAGCTACGACGAGGAGTTGGCCGGACGGGTCAGGGCTGCGCTGTCGTTCACCGACGGTGTCACCGAGAAGCGGATGTTCGGCGGGCTGGCGTTCCTGGTCTGCGGGCACCTGGTGGCCGCCGCGAGCCGCAGCGGCGGCCTGATGCTGCGCCTCGACCCGGGCGTGGCCGCGGAACTGGTGGACGGCGAGCAGGTGCGTCCCTTCCGGATGAACGGGCGCGACCTGGGCGGTTGGCTGTACCTCGAGCCCGACGCGGTGGACGGCGACGCCGAACTGCGCCAGTGGCTGGATCGGGGGCTGGCGTTCGTCGGGACCCTGCCGCCCAAGTAGCGGGAGCTCCTCAGAGAAGCGCTACCCGACCATGCGCTACCGCTACCGGGTGGCGAGGTACTCGCGCAACTGCTGCACGACGAACGCGTGGTCGTCGAGCTGCGGCAGGCCGGAGACGCCGACCGTACCGATCACGGTGCCGCCCTTCAGCCGGATCGGCACCACTCCGCCGTGGGCGGCGTAGGTGTCGATGTCGAGCCGGGAAGCGCTGTCGAAGTCCTTGCCGCCCTCACGGAACTGCTCACCCACGGCCAGGGACGCCCTGCCGTAGCGCAGCGCCACCCTGGTCTTGCGGGCCAGCCACTCGTCGTTGTCGGCGCTGGAGCCGGGCAGGGCGGCGTGGAAGACCCGCTGCTGGCCCAGCATGATCCCGATCGCGATCGGCAACTCCTCCTCCGCCGCCGCCTGGCGCATCCGCGCGCCGAGCAGCCAGGCGTCGTCCAGGGTGAAGTCGTCGAACCGAAGTTCGTGCTCCTCCCGCTCCAGCTGTTCCGCCAACTCGCCCATCGATGGTCTCCGTTCTCTCGTCGCGAGCTTACGACGACTGCGTGGAAGACTGGCGGCATGCGCGTACACCTGGGTTGCGACCATGCCGGACTCGACCTCAAGGACCACCTGATCGCCTGGCTCACCGGGCACGGCCACGAGCCGGTCGACCACGGCCCGTTCAGCTACGACGCCGAGGACGACTACCCCGTCTTCTGCCTGCGGGCGGCCGAGGGCGTCG
The DNA here is from genome assembly GCA_039811825.1 of Propionicimonas sp. GTDB lineage: Bacteria > Actinomycetota > Actinomycetes > Propionibacteriales > Propionibacteriaceae > Propionicimonas. The sequence continues at coordinate 2,407 of JBDHZJ010000220.1, read as the reverse complement.
TGGCCGACCAGGCCGCCGGCGTCGAGGCGCTCGGCGTGGTGATCGGCGGGTCGGGCAACGGCGAACAGATCGCGGCGAACAAGGTGGCCGGCGTCCGCTCGGCCCTGGCCTGGTCGGACGACACGGCACGGCTGGCGCGGGAGCACAACGACGCGAACGTGATGGCGGTGGGCGGACGGATGCACCCGCTGGAGGACATGACCCGGTTCGTCGAGATCTTCCTCGCCACCCCGTTCAGCGGCGCCGAGCGGCACGCGCGCCGGATCGGCATGCTCGCCGACTACGAGGCCACCGGCGAGCTGCCGCCGTTGCCGGAGTCCGCCCGGTAGGCCCGCTGCTCAGCGGTCCTGCAGCCGGCGCAGCACGCGGCGGTCCTGGGCGTCGAGCCAGTCGGCGAGCTGCCGGAACGAGACCAGCCGCACACCGGAGATGGCCGCGAACCGGTCCACGGTGTTCTCGATCGCGTCCAGGTAGATGCCGTGGCGCCACGGCGAGAAGTGGTTGCCGATCACCAGCGGTGCCCGGTTGCCGTGCAGGCTCTGCTTCAGCCCCGCCAGCAGCGACTTCTCCATCTGGCGGCGCCAGCGGCGCCGGTTCTTCGCGGTGTTCCTGCCGTGCTGGTTGACCAGGAAGTTGTAGTCCATCGGCAGGATCGAGCGGTGCCTGCCGAACGGCACCGGGTGCATCGAGAAGTTCCACAGGCCGGAGGAGTCCCGCCGCGGCCAGGTCGCGGTGCGCGTGCCGGAGGAGTCGTAGCGCCAGCCCAGCGAGCGGGCGACGGGGAGCAGTCGCTCGCGTCCCTCCAGGCAGGGCGTGCGACCGCCGACGATGTCGCTGAACTCGAACGGGAGCGGCGGCAGGTCGTCGAACCCGGTGATGGTGCGCCACCGCGTGACGAACTTCTCCACCTCCTCGAGTTCCTGGCGCCAGTCGCTCCGCGACCAGGTCGCGGCGCCGCGCCGACCGCAGAAGTGGCCGTTGAAGTGGGTGCCGATCTCGTTGCCCTCTACCCAGGCCTGTCCGATCTCCTTGATGGTGCGGTGCACCGTCGCCGCGGACATGAAGGAGATCGCGGAGGCGCCGCGCCGGTGCCCGGGCGGGTCGTAGACCTTCCGCCGCCGCTCCGGCACCAGGTAGATGCCGGTCAGGAAGAAGGTCATCGCGGCGTGGTTGCGGGCGGCCACCCTGCGGAACCGGGCCAGGTTGTCCGGGGCGAGGGCGGACGAGCCGTCCCAGGAGAACACCACGAACTGGGGCGGGCGCTCCCCCGGCTCGAGCACGTGGATCGCGGGCTGGTTGGGCTGGGGTCGGGCCACCGAGGTGGAGCCGTCGCCCACCGGCGGGCCGAGCCGGTGGGCACCGATCCGTCCGTAGTCCTCCGAGGTCGTCGGGGCCGGACCCGCGCCGGACGGCGGCGCCGGCGGCGCCGGCGGCGCCTCGGGTCGCGGCGAGGTCGTGCAGGACGACGCGGTCGCGGCGAGGCAGACGGCCGCGGGCGGCCCCGCGACGACGGCGAGGAACTGTCGGCGGGAGAGGCTCACGAGTCAGCGTCCGGGGTGGGGTGTCCGGTCACGGGTCGAGTCTGCCAGCCGTCCGAAGCGGCGCCCTCCGCGGTGCCAGCGGTGGGGCAACTGTGCGCATGTCTGTGCCGACGACAGGCGCGCAGGATGCGGCGTCGGAGGCGACCACGGCGCCGCTCCGGACAAGGTGGCCTGGCAGCGCTGATCCGGATCCACACCGGGCGACCCCCGCGGCCGTATCGCGGGGTCGCCCCCTGTTTCACCCCTGCCACCGGGATGTGGTGAGATGGGCGAGTGCCTGACCGACTGACCTACCCGATCCACCAACGCACGCTGGACAACGGGCTGCGCGTAGTGGTGAGTCCCGACCACAGCGTGCCGCTCGCCGCGGTGAACCTCTGGTACGACGTGGGGTCGCGCGACGAGCGTCCCGGCGAGTTCGGCTGGGCGCACCTGTTCGAGCACCTGATGTTCTCCGGCAGCGCGCACGTCGCCAGCGGCGAACACCTGAACGCGCTGCAGGCGATCGGTGGTTCGGTGAACGCCACCACGTGGTTCGACCGCACCAACTACTTCGAGACCCTCCCCGTCGGCGCGCTCGACCTGGCGCTGTGGATGGAGGCCGACCGGCTCGCCACCCTGCCCGACCACCTGGACGAGGCCAGCGTCGAGACGCAGCGCGAGGTGGTCAAGGAGGAGAAGCGGCAGCGCTACGACAACGTGCCGTACGGGGACGCGATGATGCAGCTCGTCGAGCTCGTCTTCGGTCCCGACCACCCCTACGGCCACACCACGATCGGCTCGATGGCGGACATCGACGGCGCCACCGTCGAGGGCGCGGCCAACTTCTTCCGCAACCACTACCGGCCCGACAACGCGGTGCTCAC
>JBDHZJ010000219.1:0-4907 GCA_039811825.1 Propionicimonas sp. | reverse complement strand
CTCGTCCGCGACCAGATCCCCGACGCCGAGCTGATGATCGTCGGCGACTGGAAGGAGACCCCGGCCAAGCTCCGCCACCGGCTGCAGCGGGCCGCCCGGTTCGGCGGGGTGAAGCTGCCCGGCCAGATCCCGCGGGAGAAGCTCGGCGCCTACTACGCCTCCGGCGACGCGTTCGTGTTCGCATCCCTCACCGATACCCAGGCGCTCGTCCTGCACGAGGCCGCGCACGCCGGCCTGCCGTTCGTCATGGTCGACCACGAGCTGCGCCTGGTCATCGACCCGGGCGTGAACGCCGTGCTGGCCCGGCCCAACCCGGTCTCGCTCGCCGGCGCGATGGTCAGCATGGTCACCGCGCTGAAGGACCCGGTGTTCGCCGAGGCCGCCCAGGCGCGCAGCCGGGAGATGGCCGCCCGCTGGACGATCGCGAACCAGTCCAGAGAGTTCGTCGAGATCTACGAGGCGCTCGCCGCCGGCCGGCCCGTCCCGCTCACCGAGGGGCTCGAGCCCGACTACGGACGCCGGGTATTCCCCGGTCGTACCGTGACCGCCGAGTACGACCCGCCGAACTGATCACTCGCGGCTCCGGCCCCGACCCAGGTTTGTCGGGTTATGAGGTGCGGCCGGGGCGATCCTGACCCGTCGACCCACCTTTGTCGGGTTCTGGGCTGGGAATTCGGCCCCATAACCCGACAAAAGTGGGTTGCAGGGGCAGCAGGTGCGTGCGGGCGCTCGATAACCCGACAAACGTGGGTCGCAGCCCCGATCACGCCGCTACTGCTCGGCGATCACGATCAGCTGGTCGCCGGGGCCGAACCGGACGCGGCGGCGCTTGTCCGGGTTCAGCACGACGCCGCCGCCATCGGCGAGCCGGTAGCCGATCGCGGTCTGCTCGCGCCGACGCGCCGACGCCAGCACGGTGTAGAAGTCCACCTCGGCGCCCTCCGCCACGTACTGGCCGGCCGGGCGCAGGTACACCTCGTTGCCCTCGGCGGCGAACAGGGTGCCGAACACCGCGGCCAGCCCGCCGTTCTCCGAGATCTGGGCGAGCATCAGCGCCACCAGCTTGTCGCTGACGATCAGGTCGTCGACCTGGGCGACCTCGGCCAGCTCCCGGTTCGAGTCGTTCAGCATCTCGCTGACGATGCTCAGCCGCAGGTCGTTCCGCTCGGCGATGTCGCGCAGGTGCAGCAGGGTCACCAGCGTGCGGCTGTCCACCTGCTCGGAATCCCCGCTCGCCGGGTCGGCCAGCAGGATGATGTGGTCGAACCCGCCCACGTCGAGCCGGTCGAGCACCGGCCGGCGCGAGGGCTCGCCGTCCACGAGGCGCACGGCGAGGTGGGCCAGTTCCGGCAGTTCGGGAGGCTCGCCCGGCGCGACCAGCACCGCCTCGGAGCCGGCCGCCACGTAGGCGTCCAGCTCGCCGACCAGCACGGGCAGCACCCCGTTGGTGCCGAGCACCAGCACGCGCTCGGGCTCCTCGGCGTACGGCGCCTCGGCCACGATGTGGGTCTCGTCGATGCCGGCCGGGGCCTGCCCGAGCCCGATCTCGCTGTCGTCGGGCGCGATCACGATCAGCTGGTCGTCCTCGCCCACCACGATCTCGGACGGAGGGTTCAGCACCGGCACCCCGCCCATCACCAGGCCCACCACCGTGCACGTCTCGAACGCCAGCTGGGCCTCGAAGTAGGTGCGGCCGGCCAGGCTCGGCTCGGACGTGAAGTAGAACTCGTCGCCCGCGAAGTCGAGCAGCTCGTGCCACACCACCGACATGCCCGACTGCCGGCAGCTCTGCACGGCGATCCGGCCGATCACCTCCGGGCCGAGCACCCAGTGCACCCGGTCGCGGCCGACCAGGCGGGCCGCCACGGCGTTCGCGGGATCCCTCAGCTCGGCGACGACGTGCCGGCCATCACCGGCGGAGGCGGCGTCGTTGGTCAGGGCGAGGGCGGTCTTGATCACGTCGGCGTCCGGGTCGGGCGCCTCGTCCGGCGCCAGCAGGATGACGCTGCGAGCCCACTGCGGGCTGCCCAGCCGCAGGTCGGCAGGGGTCTTCGGGTCGCCACTGCGGCAGATCACCGTGGTGGTGCCGAGGTCGCCGCACCGCGCCCGGAGCTCGTCCTCCATCTCGAGCTTGTCCCGGTCCGCCAGCACCACGACCACGGCACGATGGCGGGATGCGTTGGCGATCACGAGTTCACGCACGATCGCCGGCACCTTGTTGCTCCAGCCGAGGATCAGCGTGTGGTCGTGCTCCAGGACGCGCGAGTGGCCCTTGCGGAGCTCGGCGATCCGGTCGTCGAACGCGCCGGAGATGATGCCGATCAGGCTGGCCACGATGATCAGCCCGCCGATCGTGATCACCAGCATGAAGAACCGGAAGCCCCAGCCGGTGTCGCCGCCCATCGTGCCCGGGTCGAGGGTGCGCATCAGGCCGCCCCACCACAGGTCGAACAGGTCGCCGTCCGAGTCGTCGGGGTAGGCGTGGAACAGCCAGGCCAGCGTGCCGACCACCACGACCATGGCCACCGAGGCCAGCCCGAGCAGCCCGATCAGCGCGACCGCACCGCGGGACATCCAGCCGTCGAACCAGTACCGCAGGCGCTCGGAGAGGGTCGGCCTGTCCATCGCACCCCCTCCTCGCCGGATGCCCGGATCCTATCGATCGGCCGCGCCCGTGAGCGGGATTGCACTGTCGATGGCCCGGGGAGCCGGCGGCGGGGCACCAGCCCGGATCTGGCGTGCAAATCCTCCCGCCGGGGCGTGCGCGAACACGAATCGGCTCTGCACGAGGTAGCCGGCGACGAACAGGGCGAGTTCGGTGACCACCTTGGCCGCCACCAGGCCGAGCAGCGGGGTGACCAGCTCCATCAGCGCGAGGTTGGCGACCAGCACGCCGACGGCGAGCAGGGCGTAGCCGCGGGCGGCCGGCCACAGCGGTGCCCGTCCCGCCCGGAAGACGAGGTGCCGGTTGGCCAGGAAGTTCGCGGTGGCGCTGACCAGCCGGGCGAGTACCACCGCGGCGGCGAGGCTGCCGAGCACCGGGTAGAGCACGAACAGCAGCGCGGCGTCGAGCCCGAAGCTGCCCACCGAGGACGCCGCGTAGCCGAGCAGCGGACGCAGCACCCGCAACGAGTCCCGCAGCGGCCGGAAGTGCGAGGACGCGTTGTCGGCCAGGTACACGGTGGCGATCTCCACCTGGCGGATCTCGCGCCCCTCCCGGCTGGCCCGCAGCAGCAGGTTCAACTCGTACTCGAAGCGGTCCCCCGGCACCTCCTCCAGCCAGCCCAGCATGCGGTGCGGGTAGCCGCGCAGCCCGGTCTGGGTGTCGGTGATCCGCACGCCGGTGGACAGCGCGAAGAGGGCGGCGCTGACCCGGTTGCCGAACCGGCTGCGCAGCGGCACCCGGCCGGTGAACCTGCGCACGCCGAGCACCAGGTCGGGATCGGACGCGTCGAGGGCTGCGGCGACCCGCAGGATGTCCAGCAGGGTGTGCTGCCCGTCGCTGTCGGCGCACACCACGGCCTGCCCGGGGTGGTGCGTCCGGATGTGCGCGAAGCCGGTGCGCAGGGCCGCACCCTTGCCCCGGTTCTCCGGGTGGGTGAGCACCCGGGCGCCGGCCCGCTCCACCTGGCGGAACAGGGACGCGTAGGAAGGGCCGCTGCCGTCGTCGACGACCACGACCTCGACGTCGTCGATCCAGCCGAGGTCCCGCACGAGCTGGACCAACCGGCGGTCGGGCTCGAAGCTGGGGACCAGCACGATCATCGCGCTCACCCCGCCACGTAGAGGATGTCGCTGGTACCGCGCTCGTTCCCCCGACCGAGCGGGTCGTTGACCAGGTCGCCGTTGAAGACCATCGTCGAGGAGCCCCCGCCGTCCAGGTTGTAGGCGACCTGGGCGCCGAGGTCGACGAAGAGCTCCGCGAACTCGCTCATCGTGACGCCGCGGCTGTAGCCGGTGCTGCGCCCGTCCACCACGACGAACAGGAAGTGGTTGGCGGCGATCATGCCGACGCCGGAGCGGGGTTGGGAGCCCTGCACGGAGTGGTTGCCGAAGTTGGTGTCGATCTCCACGTCGTCGATGCCGTCGATGACCCGCCCGCCGTCGACCAGGCCCGGCCCGAACGAGAGGGTGTTCCACACCCCGTCCGCGAGCAGCTCCGCGGCGTTGGTGGTGGTCTCGTCGTAGAGCCGCATCGAACCGTCGGTGTAGCACGCGAGGCCCTGCCGGGCGCCCCGGTCGCGGTAGGCGACGCCGTTGCGGATCTCGATGCCGGTGTCGCGGAAGCCGTAGTAGTCGCCGTTGATGGCGAGGACGGCGCCGGCCTGTGCCGCGATGTCGGACGGGTCGGCGATGATGTTCTCGCCGAACTCGTCCTGGGCGAAGGCGGAGCGGACGATGGTGGCGTCGCTGACGGTGATGTCGGCGACGAACCAGGCCAGGGCACTGCTCCCCGAACCGCTGGTGTGCTTCGTCACCGTGATCGACGCGGTGTCGGAGCGGTAGCTGTCGGAGGAGAAGGCGCCGTTGGTGGCCTCGTCGGCCGCCGTGACGTCGGACTCGATCGAGGACGTGTTGGTGGTCTCGACGTGCTCGATCACGTAGCGGTCCAGGGCCCAGGCGGTGCCGGTGCCCACGGCGAACAACCCGCCGAGGCCACCGGCGAGGAACGCCCGCCTGGTGTGCTTCCGAACAGTCATGGCGTCAGGTCACCCGCGTCCGCCCGGGCCACCGCCGCCGGGGCCGCCGCCCATGCCGCCGCCGCCCATGCCGCTGGACGCGCCCTCGCCGGCGGTCACGGTGCTGACCGTGCTGCCGTCCACCTGCACCTCGTAGGACTCACCGGTGGTGATCGAGGGGTCGGCGACGACCAGCGAGCCGATCTGCTTGGTGGCGGTGTAGGTGGC
>JBDHZJ010000218.1:0-4929 GCA_039811825.1 Propionicimonas sp. | reverse complement strand
AGCCGGTCGGCCACCCGCACCTTCCACTCGGCGGTGCGGGCCTGGCCCTCCTCGTCGATGGTCAGCGCCACCACGGCCGCGCCATGCTCGGCCACCAGCGGCATCACCCGGGCGAACCGGGAGTCGGGGCCGTCCCCGTCCTCGAAGTTCACCGAGTTGATCGCGCAGCGTCCGCCGAGCAGTTCGAGGCCGGACTGAAGCACGTCCGGCTCGGTGGAGTCGAGCATGATCGGCAGCGACACCCCGGTGCCGATCCGGAAGGCGAGTTCGGCCATGTCGGCCGTGCCGTCGCGTCCGACGTAGTCCACGCAGAGGTCGAGGACGTGCGCGCCCGCGCGGCTCTGCTCCTTCGCGATGTCGAGGCAGTCCGCCCAGTTCTCGGCGAGCATCGCCTCCCGGAACGCCTTCGAGCCGTTCGCGTTGGTGCGCTCGCCGACCGACAGGTAGCTGGTGTCCTGCCGCAGCGGCACCTCGGCGTACAGCGAGGACACCGCCGACACGTGCACGGGATCGCGCGGCGCGGGCGGGCGTCCGGCGACAGCGGCGGCGAGCCGGGAGATGTGGGCGGGCGTGGTGCCGCAGCAGCCGCCGACGAGGCTGAGCCCGAACTCGGCGGTGTACTGCTCCACGTAGCGGACGAACTCCTCTGGGCCCATCGGGTAGCGGGCGCCCTCGGGGGTGAGTTCGGGCAGGCCGGCGTTGGGCATGCAGACCAGCGGCACGCGCGCGTGCCGGGACAGGTGCCGCAGGTGCTCGCTCATCTCGGTGGGGCCGGTGCCGCAGTTCAGGCCGATCGCGTCGATCTCGAGCGGTTCGAGGGCGGTCAGCGCGGCGCCGATCTCGCTGCCGAGCAGCATGGTGCCGGAGGTCTCGATGGTGACGTTCACGAAGATCGGCAGGTCGGTTCCCGCGGCCCGCCGCGCCCGCCGCGCGCCGTTCACCGCCGCCCTGGTCTGCAGCAGGTCCTGCGAGGTCTCGATCTGGAAGCCGTCCACGCCGCCGGTGACCATCGCCTCCGCCTGCCGCTGGTAGGCGTCCCGCAGTTGCGCGTAGCCGATGTGGCCCAGGCTCGGCAGCTTGGTGCCGGGGCCCATGCTGCCCAGGACGAACCGCGGGCGGTCCGGGGTGGCGGCCGCGTCCGCCGCCGTCCGGGCGATCCGGGCGCCGGCCTCGGCGAGCTCGGCGATCCGGTGGCCGATGTCGTACTCGCCCAGCGCGGCGAGGTTCGCGCCGAACGTGTTCGTCTCGATGCAGTCCGCGCCGGCGTCCAGGTAGGCGGCGTGGATGCCGCCGACCACGTCGGGACGGGTCACGTTCAGCACCTCGTTGCAGCCCTCGAGGTCCTCGAAGTCGGCCAGCGACAACTCGTAGCCCTGCAGCATCGTGCCTATGCCGCCGTCCGCGATCAGGACACGGGAGGCCAGGGCCGAGCGGAGGTCGCGGGTCATGGTGAGCAGAATAGGCGCATCCGCCTACAGTGGTCGCCATGGCAGAAGCTCGTGGGCTCAGGGGGCTGCGGAACCCGGCGGTCATCGCCGCGTTCGGTGGCTGGAACGACGCCGGGGAGGCAGCCAGCGGCGTCATCGACCACCTCGTGGACGCGTACTCCGCGGAACTCGCGTTCGCGATCGACCCGGAGGAGTTCTACGACTTCCAGGTGAACCGGCCCACCACGCGGCTGGTCGACGGTGAGCGGATCGTCGAGTGGCCGACCACCGAGGTGCTGGTCGCGCACCTGCCCGAACGGGACCTGGTCGTGATCGGTGGCCCCGAGCCGAACTACCGCTGGCAGGAGTACACCGCGCGGCTGTTGTCCATGCTCCGCTCGGTCGGGCCGGAGATCGTGGTGCTGCTCGGGGCGATGCTCACCGACGCACCGCACACCCGTCCGGTCCCGGTCAGCGGCACGGCGAGCAACCGGACGGTGGCCGACGAGATGGGCCTGGAGGTCTCTGACTACGAGGGCCCGACCGGGATCATCGGCGTCCTGTCGTACGAGTGCAGCCGGGCCGGCTTCCCCGTGGTGTCGATGTGGGCCTCGGTGCCGCACTACGTCGCCGAGCCGCCCAACCCGAAGGCGACGCTCGCCCTGCTCACCCGGCTCGAGGACGTGCTCAACCTGCCGCTGGAGCCCGGAGAGCTGCCGGAGGAGGCCCATCGCTGGGTCGAGCAGGTGAACGAGCTGGTCGCGGAGGACCCGGACATCTCCAGCTACATCAGCGCGCTCGAGGAGCGCAGGGACGAGGCCACCCCCACCCCCACCGGCGACTCGATCGCCGCCGAGTTCGAGCGCTACCTGCGCCGCCGGGACCGCCGCCGCGGCTGACCGACGGGAAACGAGAACCGTCCCCATTTCCCGGCGGCGGGGAATGGGGACGGTTCCCAGTTCGCGTCAGTGGGAGCTGGTCCGCTCCTTCCGGTGGCGGTAGAGCAGCGGCTCGCTGACCGCGACCAGCACCACGAGCAGCACGGCCACCCACGGGACGAGCAGCGCCCAGACGACGGCCGCCCACACGAAGAGGACGCCCTTGACGGCGTAGTACGCAGGGGTCGGGAGCGGGTGGGTGGCCTTCGGCGCCATCAGGATGCCCCAGGCCATCACGATCACGCCGACGATCGCCGCGGCCATCGACCACCCGGCCGCACCACTCGAGAACAGCAGGGCGGTGGCCCCGCACCCCGCCCAGGCGAGCAGCTCGGCGACGAACCCCAGACCGAGCAGCACCCCGCGCAGGCCGCTCACCGTTGCGCCGCCGCGAGGGCCTGGACCTTCAGCGAGCGAACCATCGCGTCCGGGTCGTCGGCGGAGAACACCGCCGAGCCCGCCACGAAGGTGTCGGCGCCGGCCTCCACGCAGCGCTCGATGGTGGCCTCGGAGATGCCGCCGTCCACCTGCAGCCAGATGTCGCCGCCCCGGGCGTCGAGCAGGGCACGGGTGCGCCGCAGCTTGGGCAGCACCACGTCGAGGAACGACTGGCCGCCGAAGCCCGGCTCCACCGTCATCAGCAGCACCATGTCGAGTTCGCCCAGCAGGTCGGCGTACGGCTCGATCGGGGTCGCCGGACGCAGCGCCATCGACGCCCGCGAGCCCAGCCGGCGCAGTTCGCGGGCCAGCCGCACGGGGGCGTCGGAGGCCTCCACGTGGAACGTGACCGATTCCGCGCCCGCCTCGGCGTAGCCCGGGGCCCAGCGGTCCACCTCCGCGATCATCAGGTGGATGTCCAGCATCTTGTCGGTGCCGGACCGGATGCTCTCGACCATCGGCAGGCCGAAGGTCATGTTCGGCACGAACCGGTTGTCCATGACGTCGAGATGGATCAGGTCCGAACTCGGGATCCGCGCGATCTCGTGCGTCAGGTCGGCAAGGTCGGCGTTCAGGATGCTCGGCGTGATTCGGATACCCACGACGGCAAACCTACCGGTCCGGACGCCGCAGCAGAGCCAGGAACATCGCATCGGTGCCGTGCCGGTGCGGCCACAGCTGGACGAACCGCCCCGCCGCCGCGTCCGGCACCTCGGGCAGGAGGGCCGGGGCGTCGAGCAGCTCCGCGCCGGAGACGCCCTCGACGACCGCGGCGGTCTCGTCCGGGTGCGGCGAGCAGGTCACGTAGGCCACCACGCCGCCCGGCTTCGCCGCGGCGATCGCGCCGGCCAGCAGGCGCCGCTGCAGGGCGACCAGGCCCGGCACGTCCCCGGGCCTGCGCCGCCACCGGCTCTCCGGACGCCTGCGCAGCGCGCCGAGCCCCGTGCAGGGCACGTCGGCCAGCACGCGGGCGAACGACCCCTCCCGCCAGGCCGGCCGGGTGCCGTCCGCGACGATCGCCACCGGACGGTTCGGCTCGGGGTAGGCCCTCAGGTTCTCCGCCACCAGCCGGGCCCGGTGCGGCTGCAACTCGGACGCGACCAGCCGGGTGCCGGCCTCCCGGGCCAGACCAGCGAGCAGCGCCGACTTCCCGCCCGGGCCCGCGCACAGGTCCAGCCACTCCCCCGCCGGTGCCTCCGCGCGGGCGAGCGCGAGCGCGACCAGCTGGGAGCCCTCGTCCTGGACGCCGGCCCGGCCCTCGGCGACCGCCGGCAGGCCGGCCGGGTCGCCCTCGCGGTAGGCCCCGTAGGGCGACCAGCGGGCGGGCCGGCCGCCGAGTTCGGCCACCTCCGCGAGCCCGGGCCGGACCACGAGGTTCGGCACCGGGGCCACGTTGTCCGCGGCCAGGGCTTCGGCCAGTTCCGCCTCGGGCAGCACCCGGGCCCACGCCTCGACGACCCAGCGCGGGTGCTGGTGGGCCAGCGCGAGCCGGCCGAGGTCGTCCTCGCCCTCCCCGAGAACCTCGAGCCAGCCGGCCCAGTCGCGCTCGGCGACCCGGCGCAGCACCGCGTTGACCAGCCCGGCCACCCGCTCCCCCACCTCCAGCGCGGCCAGGTCGACGGTGGTGGAGATCGCGGCGTGGGCCGGCACCCGCAGCGCGAGGAGCTGGTGGGTGCCCAGGCGCAGCGCGTCCATGACGGCGGGCTGCAGGCTGCGCACGGGACGTCCGGCGGCCTGCTCGATCACCCGGTCGTAGGCCCCCATGGCCCGGCAGGTGCCGGAGGCGAGTTCGGTGGCGAAGGCCGCGTCGGCCGGGGCGAGGCCGGCGCGGCGGCGGGCCAGTTCGAGGTTCGCGTACGCGCCGTCGGCCGTGACCGCCCGCAGGACGCGGAAGGCCGCCGTGCGGGCCGCGTCCGGCTGCCGCTTCCGGCCGCGCGGAGGCTTCGGGCTCACTCGAACCGTCCGGGGCCGCGCAGGCCCCGGCCCCAGTCCGCGGCGGCCAGGGCACGCTTGCCGGCCGGCTGGACGACGCGCAGTTCCAGCGTGCCGTCGCCGGTGCCGGCGTACACCTCACGCTTGCCGGCCAGCACCTCGCCGGGAGCCAGGTCCGTGGCCGGTCCGGGCAC
>JBDHZJ010000217.1:0-4932 GCA_039811825.1 Propionicimonas sp. | reverse complement strand
CCGTCGTTGTCGTAGACCTCGGTGAGGTTGGCCTGCGCCGTGGTCAGGTTCGCCTCGGCGAGGTCGACCGCGTTCTGCAGCTCGGAGTCGTCGATCACGGCCAGCTTCCGGCCCTTCTTCACAGTGTCGCCCGCGGTGACCTTGACCTTCGTCACGGTGCCGGAGACGGCGAAGTTGACGTCCGACTCCTTCTGCGGGCTGAGCGTGCCGTCGAGGCTGACGGTGAGGGTCTGGTTGCCCTTCTCCACCTGCACGGTGCGGCTGAAGGTGCTCGTCGCACTCGCCTGGTTGCCCCGCAGGAACAGGAAGGTGCCCACCCCCGCCCCGCCGAGTACGACCACCGCGGCGATGCCGAGGGCCAGCCACTTCTTCCAGGTCATCCGCCGCCGCTTGCGGGGGGCGTCGGGGCTGTCCGCCGGAAATCCGGCCTCATCGTTCGTCATCGCGTGCGGTTCTCCTCTGGGCGCATTGGCACGTTTCAGACGCTAGGGGTCGCACCTGTGGTCGGTGCTGTGTGAACCTGTGGCGCAGCTGTGTGGTTGCTCCGAACCCGCGGTGGGCCTCAGCCGAGCTCGGGCAGCGGCCAGAGCCCGGCGAGGTCGCTGTGCACGCCCGAGGCGCGGACGGCGTGGGTCGCGACCGCGTCCGTCCAGGCGAGGCTCCCGCCCGCCAGCCGGAGCAGGGTGGTGGCGTCGGTCTGGACCACATTGGGCGGGGTGCCGCGGGTGTGGCGTCCCCGCTCGCCGATGCCGAGCTGCACGGCGGCGAAGGGCGGGACGCGCAGTTCCACCGTCCCCCCGGGGTGGCGGGCGGCCAGCAGCGCGCAGGTGGTGCGGGCCGCGGTGGCGAGTTCGCTGCGGGGGAGGGCGCCGTCCGGATTCTCGGCGAGGGCGGCCACGGTGGCCCGGAGCTGCTCGACCTGCCCTGCCGACACCGACCTCGCCACGGCCCAGACGCTAGCATCACAGGGGTGAGCCGCATCGAGAGCGAGTCCGCCCGCCTGGCCCGGCTCGGCTTCGCCGACGCGGCGACGGCCGCAGCGATGGTCGAGGCCTGGCAGCAGCGGGGCACCCCGGAGCAGATCGAGCAGGCCCTCGGCGAGCTCGCCGAGACCGCGGACCCCGACCTCGGCCTGGCCGGCTTCGACCAGCTTGTCACCGTCCGGGAGGGGCTGCTCGCCCGGCTCGGCGAGGACCCCGCGTTCGGCCGCCGGCTGATCGCGGTGCTCGGCGCGAGCGTGGCGCTCAACCAGCACCTCGGCACCCACCCCGACGATGTGGCGGCCGTCGCGGGGAGCGTGGCGCGGCGGTCTCCCGCGGAGCTGCGCGTGGAGCTGCTGGAGGCGATCGGCGCCGACCCGGAGAGCGCGCACCCGGTGGCGGACCACACCCGCTCGGACGACCTGCGCCGCGCCTACCGCCGGGCGCTGTTGCGCCTCGCGGCCAGGGACCTCACCGCCGAGGACCCGCTGGCGGACCTGCCGGAGGTGGCCGGCGAACTCGCCGACCTCGCCGACGCGACGGTCGAGGCGGCGCTGGCGCTCGCCCGGGGCGAGGTGCCCGGGTGGGAGAAGTGCCGGATCGGGATCATCGCGCTGGGCAAGACCGGGGCGCGGGAACTCAACTACGTCAGCGACGTCGACGTGCTCTACCTCGCCGAGCCCGCGCTCGACGCGGACGGTGAACCGGTGTGCGACTCCGGCACGGCGGTGAACGTCGCGACCCGGCTGGCCAGCGCGCTGACCCGGGTCTGTTCCGCGCACACGGGGGCCGGCACGATCTGGCAGATCGACGCGGCGCTGCGTCCGGAGGGCAAGGCGGGGCCGCTGGTGCGCACGCTCGCCTCGCACCGCGCCTACTACGAGAAGTGGGCGAAGAACTGGGAGTTCCAGGCGATGCTGAAGGCCCGTCCGATGGCCGGCGACCTGGCGCTCGGCCAGGAGTTCGTCGACATGGTCTGGCCGATGGTGTGGCGGGTGGCCGACAACGACGAGTTCGTCGGCGAGGTGCAGGCCATGCGGCGGCGGGTGATCTCGCTGCTGCCCGCCCGCGAGGCCAACACCGAGATCAAGCTGGGCGCCGGCGGCCTGCGCGACGTGGAGTTCAGCGTCCAGTTGCTGCAGCTGGTGCACGGCCGGGCGGACGATCGGCTGCGGTTGCGCGGCACCTTCGAAGCGCTCACCGCCCTGGTCGACCACGGCTACGTCGGACGCGCGGACGGCTTCGACCTCGCCACCGCCTACCGGCTGCAGCGGCTGCTGGAGCACCGGATCCAGTTGTACCGGCTGCGTCGCACCCACCTGATGCCCGACGACGAGACCAACCAGCGCTGGCTGGCCCGCACGATCGGGCTGCCCGAGCCGAAGGAGCTGATGCACCTGTGGCGCTCGACGACGCGCCGGGTGCTCACCCTGCACCAGCGGCTGTTCTACTCGCCGCTGCTGGAGGCGGTGGCCCGGATCCCCTCCGCGGAGGTGCGGCTCACCTCCGAGGCGGCCGAGACGCGGCTGCGCGCGCTCGGCTACGGCGACCCGAAGGCGGCGCTGCGCCACATCGAGGCGCTGAGCCACGGCATCACCCGGCAGGCCGAGATCCAGCGCCAGCTGCTCCCGGCGATGCTGACCTGGTTCACCGCCGGGCCGAACCCCGACCACGGCCTGCTCGCGTTCCGGAACGTGTCCGAGGCGCTTGGTAGTACACCGTGGTACCTCCGCGCGTTGCGGGACGGCGATGCGATGGCCGAGCACCTGGCCCGCATCCTCGCGTCCTCGCGCTACGCGGTGGACCTGCTGCTGCGGGCGCCGCAGAACGCCGCCCTGCTCGGCGACTCCGAGGGCCTGCGGCCACGGCCCGCCGAGGAGATCCTCGCCGAGATGCTGACGGCCGCCCGGCGGCACGACGCGCCCGAGGCGGCGATCGGCGCGGTGCGGGCGTCCCGGCGCAGCGAACTGCTGCGGCTGGCGATGGCCGACCTGCTCGGCGAGCTCGACCTGCCCGCGCTCGGCCGGGCGCTCAGCGACCTGGCCGGCGCCACGATCGACGCGGCCCTCGAGGTGGCCTCGCGCGGCGTGGACGTGCCGCCGATCGCCGTGATCGCGATGGGCCGCTGGGGCGGGCGCGAGGTGTCGTACTCCTCGGATGCCGACGCGATGTTCGTGGTGGCCGACAGCGATTCGGTCGACGGGGTGCAGGCGGCGACCACGGTGGTCAGCCGGCTGCGGGCGCTGTTGGCCAAGCCGGGCCCGGATCCGGCGCTCGAGGTGGACATCGACCTGCGTCCCGAGGGCAAGGGCGGGGCGATGGTGCGCAGCCTGGCGTCCTACAAGGCGTACTACGAGCGGTGGTCCTCGACCTGGGAGTCGCAGGCGCTGCTGCGGGCATCCGCCGGTGCCGGCGACCGGGAACTCGGCGCGGAGCTGCTCGCCGCGATCGACCGGATCCGGTACCCCAAGGGTGGGCTCAACCACTCACAGGTGTACGAGATCCGCAAGCTGAAGGCGCGGATGGAGGCCGAGCGGCTGCCACGCGGCGGGGATCCGGGACGGCACGTCAAACTCGGTCCGGGCGGTCTGTCCGACGTCGAGTGGGTCGTGCAGCTGCTCCAGTTGCACCACGCGGGCGGCGACAAGCGCCTGCGCACGACGGGCACGCTCGAGGCGCTGGACGCGAGCGTCCTGGCCGGCCTGCTGGACGACGCGGACGCCGAGGCGCTGCGCACGTCCTGGCTGCTGGCCAGCCGGATCCGCAACGCGATCATGCTGCTCCGCGGACGGGCCGGCGACAGCCTGCCCACCGACGTCCGCGAGCTGTCGTCGGTCGCCGAGATCCTCGGCTACGCCAAGGGCGAGTCGACGCTCTTCGTCGAGGACTACCGCAGGGGCGCCCGCCTGGCCCGCCAGGTCATGGACCGCGTCTTCTGGGACGCCCGTCCGGCCTCCACCGAATAGCCCGGACCGAGTTGGGGACGGTTCCTTACTCGGTCCACCCTGAGGATGGACCGAGTAAGGAACCGTCCCCAACTCGGTCCAGGTCAGGGCAGGAGTTCCGCGAGGTCGGTCACCACCAGGTCGGCGCCGGACTCCCGCAGCGTGGCCTCGCCGACGCCGCGGTCCACGCCGACCACCAGCCCGAAGCCGCCCGCGCGGCCCGCGGCCACCCCCGACACGGCGTCCTCGAACACGACCGCCCGCTCCCGCGGCACGCCCAGCGCGTCGGCGGCGTAGGCGTAGGTGTCCGGGGCCGGCTTGCCGGGGAGCCCCTCGCGCCGCGCGAGGACGCCGTCCACCAGCACCGTGAAGCGGTCGCGCAGGCCGGCCGCGGTCAGCACGGCGTCCGCATTGGCCGACGACGACACCACGGCGACCAGCGTGCCCTGGCCGGCGAGGTAGTCCAGGAACCGCACCGAGCCGGGGTAGGGCCGGACGCCGTCGCTGGCCAGCACCGCGGAAAACGCCCCGTTCTTGCGGTTGCCCAGCCCGCAGACCGTCTCCGCCTCCGGGGGATCGGACGGGTCGCCGAGCGGCAACTCGATGCTCCGGGACGCCAGGAAGTCGCGCACCCCGTCGTAGCGGGGCTTGCCGTCCACGTGTGCGAAGTAGTCCGCATCGGTGTAGGGCAGGGGGTCGCCCCGCCCCGCGAGGAACTCGTTGAACATCCGCGACCAGGCCGCCATGTGCACCTCGGCGGTCGGGGTGAGCACCCCGTCCAGGTCGAACAGGGCTGCGGCACAGATCGACATCAGGGTCTCGTTGGCGCTCATTCGCCGATGCTAGGGGACGGGCGGGCCGATTCCGGGTGTGGTTGGCCCGCGAGAGAAGTGCCGGCCGGCCATCCCCCGGCCGGTAGGCTGAACGCTGATGAGCACAACCCCAGCAACCGACCTGCCCACGGTCACCGCCAGCCTCTCCGGCTGGGGTCGCACCGCCGCCACGAC
>JBDHZJ010000216.1:0-4947 GCA_039811825.1 Propionicimonas sp. | reverse complement strand
CGCCGACTTCGCCGCCCAGACCCGGTTCACGCCGTGGACCAGCGTCTACAACCTGTCCGGCCGGCCGGCGATCTCGCTCCCGCTGCACACCGCCGTCGTCGACGGCCGCGAACTGCCGATCGGGGTGATGTTCGGCGGCCGGTTCGGCGCCGAGGAGACCCTGCTCTCACTCGCCGCCCAGCTGGAGGCGGCCGTCGGCTGGCGGCACCCATTCGTGGCGGCCGACCCGGCCTGATCCGTCGGGTCGCGTGGCGCGAACGAGAACCGTTCCCCGCTTGTGTCAGGGCACTCCTAGCGCTCGAACCGGTCGGGTGTCCCGTCGTGGTTCTCGTCGAGGCTCTCGGCGATCTCCACGGACTTGTAGTGCCGGTTCCGGGAGCCCAGCACCACCGCGGCGAGCACCGCGGCCAGCACGGAGGCGGTCAGGATCGCCACCTTGCCGATGTCGTCGAAGTCCGTGCCCTGCCCGAAGCTCAGCTCGCTGACCAGCAGTGACACGGTGAACCCGATCCCGCCGATCACTCCCAGGCCGAACACGTCGATCCAGGCCAGGTCGGGGTCGAGCTTCGCGTGTCGCAGCCGGGTGACCAGCCAGGTGGAACCGGTGATCCCGAGCGCCTTGCCCGCGACCAGGCCGACGATCACGCCCAGGCCGATCGAGCTGGTCACGGCATCGGTGAAGCCCTGGAGCCCGCCGACGGCGACGCCGGCGGAGAAGAACGCGAACACCGGCACCGCGACTCCCGCCGAGAACGGACGCACGCGGTGCTCGAGGATCCCGGCCAGACCGTGTTCGGTGTCGCTGTCGGCCGGCGGACGCACCGGGACGGCGAACGCGAGCAACACCCCGGCCACGGTGGCGTGCACGCCCGACGCGTAGCACAGCACCCAGGCGACCACGGCGAGCGGAACCAGCGTCAGCCACGGCGCCCACCAGTTCCGGACCAGCCACGGCTGGAACCGGTAGGCGATGAACGCGAACAGTCCCAGCGGGATGATCTCCGCGCCCAGAAAGCCCGGTGCGAGGTGCTTGGAGTAGAAGAAGGCGATGATGGCGATCGCGATCAGGTCGTCGGCCACCGCGAGGGTGAGCAGGAACGTGCGCAGCGCGGCGGGCAGGTGCGACCCGATCACGGCGAGGACGGCCAGCGCGAACGCGATGTCCGTGGCCGCGGGGATGGCCCAGCCCTGCAGGGCGTCCGGGTCGGCGAAGTTGAAGGCCACGTAGATCGCCGCGGGGACGGCCACGCCGCCGATCGCGGCCACCACCGGCACCAGGGCCGTGCGCATGTCGCGCAGGTCGCCGACGACGAACTCGTGCTTGAGTTCCAGCCCGACCAGGAAGAAGAAGATCGCGAGCAGGCCGTCCGCGGCCCAGTGGCCGATGGACAGATCGAGGTCGATCCCGAAGACCGTGCCGCCGAGGTGCATGTCCCTCAGACCGAAGTAGAAGTCCGGGGCCATGTTGGCGGCGATCATCGCGGCCGTGGCGGCGATCAGCAGCAGGATGCCGCCCACGGACTCGCTGCGCAGGATGCCCTGCACACGCACGAACTCCTTGTAGGCACCCCGGGCGAGGGTGACCGGAACGGGACGGGCGTTCACCAGATCTTCACCCTCTCGGTCGGTGCGAGCCAGGCGGCGTCGGTCTCGCCGACGCCGAAGGCCGCGTAGAAGGACGGCAGGTTGCGGACCACCTGGTTGCAGCGGAACTCGGCGGGGGAGTGCGGATCGGTGGCGACCTGCTGGCGCAGCGCCTCGTCCCGCAGCTTCGCCTGCCAGGCCCGCGCCCAGGACAGGAAGAACCTCTGCTCGGCAGGGATGCCGTCAACGGGGTCGGGGGGGCCGTCGAGGGTCAGCTGCCAGGCGTCGTAGGAGATCGCCGCGCCGCCGAGGTCGCCGATGTTCTCGCCGATCGTCAGCTCGCCGTTCACGTGCACCCCGGGCAGCTGCCGCGGCGACAGCGCCGAGTACTGGCCGATCAGTGCCTTCGTCCGTTCGGTGAACGCCTCGCGGTCGGCAGGCGTCCACCAGTCGCGCAGCCGGCCGTCGCCGTCGCAGGTCGAGCCCTGGTCGTCGAAGCCGTGGCCGATCTCGTGGCCGATCACCGCGCCGATCGCGCCGTAGTTCACGGCGTCGTCGGCCTCGAAGTCGAAGAACGGCGGTTGCAGGATCGCTGCCGGGAACACGATCTCGTTGCGCAGCGGGTGGTAGTACGCGTTCACGGTCTGCGGCGTCATCAGCCATTCCCAGCTGCGGATCGGGCCGCCGAGCTTGGAGACCTCGTCGGCCGCGTGGAACTCGGCCGCGCGCAGCACGTTGCCGAGCAGGTCGTCCGGCTCGATGACCAGGGAGCCGTAGTCCTTCCAGACGTCCGGGTAGCCGATCTTCGGGGTGAAGTGGGCGAGCTTGTTCAGTGCCTCGGTCCGGGTCTCCGCGGTCATCCAGTCCAGATCGGAGATCGAGCGGCGGTATGCCTCGAGCAGGTTCGCGACCAGAGCGTCCATTCGCACCTTCGCCGCGGGCGGGAAGTGCTGCTCGACGTACAGCTTGCCGACCGCCTCGCCGAGCGTGCGCTCGACCAGGTCGACGCCCCGCTTCCAGCGCTCGCGCAGCTGGGGCGTGCCCTGCAGCACCGTGCCGTAGAAGTCGAACCGGGCCTGCACCAGCGGCTCGGGCAGGTACGGCGAGAGCGCGGAGACCAGGCTCCAGCGGCACCACTGCTTCCAGTCCTCCAGCCGGGACTCGGTGAGCAGGCCGGCCACGTCGGCGAAGAAGGACGGCTGGGCGACGATCACCTGGTCCAGCGCGGGCACGCCGGCCGCGGCCAGCACCCGCGTCCACGCCACCCCGGTGGCGTCGAGGTCTGCCGGCGCGGTCGGGTTGTACATCTGGCGCAGGTCCCGGGTGCGCACCTTGTCCCAGTGCAGGGCGGCCACCCCGGTCTCCAGCTCCACGATCGGCCCGGCGGCGCTCGAGGTGAGCCCGGCCAGGGTCATGGTCCGGTCGACGTGGTCGCGGTAGGCGGTGAGGATCGGCGCGTGCTCCTCGAGCCGGTAGTACTCCTCGTCGGGCAGCCCGATGCCGGACTGGCCGACGAACAGCGCGTAGCGGGTCGGCTCACCCGGGTCGGACTCCACCTCCACGCCGATCGGGGCGCCGGTGCCGCGGCGGACGCTGCGTCCGAAGTAGTCGAGCAGGTCGTCGACCGTGCCGATCGCGTCGATCTCGGCCAGCAACGGACGCAGCGGTTCGAGCCCGGCCGCATCGATCCGTTCGGTGTCCATGAAGCTGCCGTACAGGTGCTCCACCAGCGAGGCCTCCGTGCCCGGCTCCGCACCGGACAGGCCGGTGACGATGTCGCGGATCGCCCGCTCGGACGCGTCCCGCAACTCGATGAAGGCCCCCGTGGAGGCCTTGTCGGAGGGAATCTCGGTACTGGCGAGCCAGCGCCCGTTCACGTGCCGGAAGAGGTCGTCCTGGGGTCGGATGGCGGGATCGAGGTCGAAGAGGGTCACGTGCGCAAGGTTATCGGGTCGCCTCGGTGCTAGCTTCGGACGCACGGACCGCACTTCCGGGACAGCACAGGAGCGCCATGACCACCGCGACCGATTCTCGTGACCGCCTGGCGGACGCCCACTCGCTGACCGCTGCCGAGGTGCTCGCGGCGCTGGAGGCGGACCCCGACGGGCTCAGCACCGAGGCCGCCGCACAGCGGCTGGCCGCCCACGGGCCCAACGCGATTCCCGAGCCGGCCGCCGAGCCGGCCTGGAAGCGGTTCCTCGCGCACTTCGACGACATCCTGATCTACATCCTGCTGGCGGCCGCGACCCTCAAGGCGGCCATGGGGGAGTGGATCGACTTCTGGGTGATCCTCGCCGTCGCCGTGATCAACGCCGTGATCGGCTACGTGCAGGAGGGCCGTGCCGAGCAGGCGCTCGCCGGCATCCGCAACATGCTCTCCGCCGACGCCCAGGTGCGCCGCGACGGCGAGTGGGGCCACGTGCCCGCCGACCAGCTGGTGCCCGGCGACATCGTCCGGGTCGCGGCGGGATCGAAGGTGCCGGCCGACCTGCGGCTGCTCGAGGCGTCCAACCTGCGCGTGGAGGAGGCGGCGCTGACCGGTGAGGCGGTGCCGTCCAGCAAGGGCGTGGACCCGGTGGCCGTCGGCGCCGGGATCGGCGACCGGGCGTCCATGCTGTTCAGTTCCTCGCTGGTCTCGGCCGGGCAGGGCATCGGCGTCGTCACCGCCACCGGCGCGGACGCCGAGATCGGCCGGATCACCAGCATGCTCTCCGACATCGATGCGTTCGACACGCCCCTGACCCGGCAGATCACCACGTTCGGCAAGCACCTGTCGCTGGTCATCGCGGTGATGGCGGTGCTGATGGTCGCGATCGGGAAGCTCCTGCACGGCATGCCCGGGCCGGAGCTGATCTCGGCGACGATCGGCTTCGCGGTCGCCGCGATCCCGGAGGGCCTGCCCGCGCTGGTCACGATCACGCTCGCGCTGGGGGTGCAGCAGATGGCCCGGCGGCACGCGATCATCCGCAAGCTGCCCTCAGTGGAGACGCTCGGCTCGGTGACCCGGATCTGTTCGGACAAGACCGGCACCCTGACCACCAACGAGATGACCGTGCGCACTGTGGTCACCCGTGCCGGCGAGTACGCCGTGCAGGGCCTCGGCTACACCCCGAGCGGCGCGGTCGTGCAGAACGGCCGCGAGGTCGGGCTCGCGGCCCGGGGCGACCTGCGCGCGGTCGTCACCGCGATGAGCGTGGTGAACGACGCGGTGGTCACCGAGGTGGACGGCCGCTGGAGCCTGGTCGGGGAGCCCACCGAGGGCGCGCTGCGGACGCTCGGCATGAAGGTCGGCTTCGACCCGTCCGGCTACCCGCGCACGGCCGTGCTGCCGTTCGACTCCGCGCACAAGTACATGGCCACCGC
>JBDHZJ010000215.1:0-4953 GCA_039811825.1 Propionicimonas sp. | reverse complement strand
CTGATCTGTTTCTAGGCCTCGCTGCGGCGACCAAGCAGGAGTCGCGCCCACGACATGGCACTCATGCTGACACACGACCGTCACATTCGCCAAGACCGGCGCGCATGCTGAGACGGGTGGGACGGATGGACCGAGTAAGGAACCGTCCCCAACTCGGTCCGGACCAGGTTGGGGACGGTTCCCTACTCGGTCCACCTGCGTCAGAAGCCGAGGCGGTTCAGGTGCTTGGGGTCGCGCTGCCAGTCCTTGAGCACCTTCACCCGCAGGTCGAGGTGGACGGGCATGCCGACCAGCGCGGCGATCTGGGTGCGGGCCGCGGTGCCGAGCTCCTTTAGTCGCTGGCCCTTGTGGCCGATCACGATGCCCTTCTGGGAGTCGCGCTCGACCACCATGGACGCGTAGATGTCGAGCAGCGGACGGTCGGCCGGGCGCCCCTCCCGCTCCCCCATCTCCTCCACGACCACCATCAGCGAGTGCGGCAACTCGTCCCGGACGCCCTCCAGCGCCGCCTCGCGGATCAGTTCCGCGATCAGCGTCTCGGTGGGCTCGTCGGTGATCTCGCCGTCCGGGTAGAACTGCGGGCCCTCCGGCAGCAGCTTCACCAGCTCGTCGGCGACCACGTCCACCTGGTCGTCGGTGACGGCCGACACCGGGATGATGCTGGCCCAGGTGATGCCGAGCTCCTCCTCCAGCGATGCGATCTTCAGCAGGTGCTCGGCCATCCGCGGTGGCGGCACGAGGTCGGACTTCGTGGCCAGCGCCACCAGCAGCGGACGCTTCGGCAGCTTCGCGATCTCGCCGACCAGGTAGGTGTCGCCCGGGCCGATCCGCTGATTGGCCGGCAGGCACACGCCCACCACGTCCACCTCGGACCAGGTGTCACGGACCAGGTCGTTCAGCCGCTCCCCGAGCAGCGTGCGCGGCTTGTGCAGGCCGGGGGTGTCGATCACGACCAGCTGGGCGTCCGGGCGGTTCACGATGCCGCGGACGGCGTGCCGCGTGGTCTGCGGCTTCGACGACGCGATCGCGATCTTGCTGCCGACCAGGGCGTTGGTGAGCGTGGACTTGCCGGCGTTCGGGCGGCCGACGAAGCAGGCGAAGCCGGAGCGGAACGTGGTCATGAACTCCTCTTCGCGGATTCGGTGGCCAGCTTCGCCGCGGCCTCCGCCGCCACGTCCTCGTCGTCGACGACCAGCGAGGCGAGCACCGTCTGGATCGTGTGGCGACGGTCGGAACCGCGTTCGGCGGTGAGCTCGATGCCCTCCCAGTGCACGACCGAACCGGGGATCGGCACCTTGTTCAGCTCCTTGGCCATCAGCCCGAGCACGGTGTCGACGTCCTCGTCGTCCACCTTCAGCCCGAACAGCTCGCCGAGGTGGTCGATCGGCAGCCGGGCCGACACCCGGAACCGCTGCTCGCCCAGCTCGGTGACCGGCGGCACCTCGTGGTCGTACTCGTCCACGATCTCGCCGACGATCTCCTCCAGCACGTCCTCGATCGTGGCCAGGCCGGCAGTGCCGCCGAACTCGTCGATCACGATCACCACGTGGCTGCGGGTGAGCTGCATCTCCCGGAGCAGCTCGTCCACCGGCTTGGAGTCGGGACAGTAGGTGGGCGGACGCATCAGCGCGTCCACGGTCTCGTTGGTCTGCGCCTTCGGGTTGTCGTACATCCGGCGGATGACGTCCTTGAGGTAGAGGACGCCGACCACGTCGTCCACGTCCTCCCCGATCACGGGAATCCGGCTGAAGCCAGACCGCAGCGCGAGCGAAACCCCTTGCCGCAGCGTCTTGCCGTGCTCGATGTAGACCATCTCGGTGCGCGGCACCATGACTTCCTTGACGATCGTGTCGCCCAGTTCGAAGACCGAGTGGATCATCTGCCGCTCGCCGGCCTCGATCAGCTCGCGGGCCTCGGCGAGGTCGACCAGCTCGCGCAGTTCGGCCTCGGACGTGAACGGGCCCTCGGTGAACCCCTTGCCGGGCGTGACCGCGTTGCCGAGCAGGATCATCAGCTGCGGGATCGGGCCGAGCACCGTGCTCAGTGCCGTGACCGGACCGGCCGCCGCCAGGGCGACCCCCTCGGCGTGCTGGCGGCCGAGCGTGCGCGGCGCCACCCCGAGCACGATGAACGAGATCAGCACCATGGTCAGCACCGGGTAGAGGATCCGCGCCCAGGTGGCCATGAAGTAGTCGAAGTAGACCAGCGTGACCAGCACGGTGGCCACCACCTCCAGCAGCAGGCGCACGAACAGCAGCGTGTTCAGCGCGGGCGCCGGGTCCTGGGCCAGCAGCAGCAGCCGTCGCGCGGCCCGGTGGCCCTCCTCGAGCAGTCGCTCCGCCCGGGAACGGGAGATCGCCGAGAGCGCGGTCTCGGTGGCGGTGACGACCGCGGCGAGGACCACGCACGCGGCGGCAACGCCCAGCAGGATCCATTGGGTCTGGGTCAACTGTTGCTCACACGCCTCATCCGGGATCAGTGGAGCCTCAGTCTAGGGCGTGTCCCCCGAAACCTCCGCAGTACGCCGCGAGCCCCGGGCTCCACAGCCGGACGAACTCGTCCGACATCTCCGCGGCCGGGCGCTCGGGGCAGACGTCCAGCCACCAGCGCAACGCGGCGACCACTCCGTCCGCCAGCACCTCGCCGGCCAGCCCGCAGTTCTCGTGGCCCCCGGACGCCAGGGACCGGGCGATCTGGTGCCGCAGTCGCGGCGCGAGGTCGGTGTGGCGTTCCGGCGACAGCATCGCCGAGGCCAGTTCCCGATGCTGTTCGACCTGCTCGAAGAGCCCCCGCACGAACCCGAGCGGTCCGCGCGCCGCAGGAACGACGAACAGCGACAACTCGCCGAGCGCATCGTCGAGCAGGTCGTCGACCGAGTCGTAGTGCGCGTAGAAGGTGGACCGGGAGACCTGCGCGGTGCGCACGAGGGTGGACACCGACGGCTGCGGATCCGATCCCCTGCGCAACAGGCGGACGGCCGCCGCCCGCAGCAACTGGCGCGAGCGCTGCGACCGTGGGTCGGCGCCCCGCATCCTCATCTCGATGACTGCCTCGGCCATCGTTCCCCTCCGCTCCGGCCGCGACCGCCATTCGCGAGCCCTCACCACTACATAGTCCGCAGCGGCATAAAAGGTTGCACGTGGAAGCCGGGCAGTTTCGGACAGTCGACGCCCCGGGATCGCCGATGCGCTCAGGCCCTGCGCCACAGCGCGAGGAAGTCCACCGCGACCTCCGCGGCGGGACGGGTGGGCACGCGGTCGAGCCACCAGCGCAGCGCCCCGATGAGCCCGTCCGCGACGACCGCCGCGCGCAGCGGCGGTTCGCCGGCCAGCCGCACCAGGACCATCCGGCGCAGGCGGTTCGCGAACTCGGGGCGTTCGGGACGCAGCAGCGCGCTCGCGAGTTCGGGGTGTCGTCCGACGTGCTCGAACAGCCGCCCCACGAACGCCTCGAACCGACCCGGTCCCGCCGGGAGGACCACGTCGAGCCCCGAGAACGTGTCCTCGACCAGCTCGTCGAGGTCCCGGTAGTGCACGTAGAACGTCGAACGGGCCACCCCTGCGGCCGCCACCACCGCTGCCACGCTCGGCGCCCGGTCGTCGCGCAGGCAGTCGAGCAGGCCCTTCTGGAGGCGGGCCCGGGACCGCCGTGCCCGCGGATCGGTGCTTCCCGGACGGCTGACGGGCATCGTGTCCGACATCGCCGACCTCCCTCTGGCCCGGACCGGCGCCGTCTCCGAGCCTGTTCTCGTACACAGTGTCCGGGAAGAGGAGGGGTCTATGCCAGAGCGGGTATGGCGTGCGTCCCTGGTCATGACCATGGCCACGCTGGTGCTCACGGTCGCGCACCACGTCTACGGGGGTGTCGTCTACGACACGCCGTGGCGCATCCACGGGATGGCCCTCGGCGTGCTCGGCCTGGCCGCCGCGGCGCTCGCCTACCGCAGACGTTCCCGGCCGGTGTGGGCGCGTGCCTACCTGGGGGTGTCGGCGGGCCTGTTCGGGGTAGTGGTCGGGCTGTTCGAGGGGGGCTACAACCACGTCCTCAAGGGGGCTGGCCCCGGCCACCCTTGCCCTGCTGTTCCCGCCGCACCCGTACGTCGCCCCCGACGACGGCTTCTTCGAGGTGACCGGCGCGCTCCAGTTGCCGCTCGGAGTCGCGGTGATCACGCTCGCCGCGGCGCTCTGGACGACGCCGCGCGCCGGCGGGCCGGCCACCTGAGGGCTCAGGCGCGGGAGGCGGTCCAGGCGGCGATGATCTGGTCGTTGAGGTCGAACATGACCTTCTTCTCGGCCGGTTCGGCGTGGTCGTGGCCGAGCAGGTGCAGCAGGCCGTGGATGAGCAGGTAGTCCGCCTCCTCCTCCGGCGTCCGGTTGCTGTCGGCGGCCTGGGCCGCGGTCACTTCGGGGCATAGCACCACGTCGCCGAGCAGGCCGACCGGCGGCTCCTCGTCGGGCTCCGGTGCGCGCAGTTCGTCCATCGGGAAGCTGAGCACATCGGTGGGGCCGGGCTCGCCCATGAACTTCTCGTGGTAGGCCGACATGGTGTCGGTGTCGACCAGCAGGATGGACAACTCCGCCTGGGGGTGGATCCGCAGCGCGTCCAGGGCGAAGGTGGCCAGCTCGACCAGCCGCCCGGTGTCGACGTCCACGCCGGACTCGTTGTTCAAATCGATCATCGGACTCCTCAGTTCCGTCGGCCCGGCGGCAGGGTGGCCTCGAAGCGGTCGTACGCGGCGACGATGCGTCCGACCAGGCGGTGCCGGACCACGTCGTGGCTGGTCAGGCGGCAGAACGCGATGTCGTGGACACCGTCCAGGATCTGCTCGACCACGGTCAGGCCGGATCGGGTGCCGGTGGGCAGGTCGATCTGGGTCACGTCGCCGGTGACCACGATCTTCGAGCCGAAACCGAGCCGGGTGAGGAACATCTTCATCTGCTCCATCGACGTGTT
>JBDHZJ010000214.1:0-4956 GCA_039811825.1 Propionicimonas sp. | reverse complement strand
GGGAGTTCATCTCGCGCAGCTACAACCTGATCCTGCGCACCGCGCTCGGGGTGAGCTTCTCCGATGCCCAGTGCGGCTTCAAGGCCGTGCGGGCCGACGTGGCGCAACGGCTGCTGCCGCTGGTCGAGGACAACAACTGGTTCTTCGACACCGAGTTGCTCGTGCTCGCACAGCGTGCGGGGCTGCGGATCCACGAGGTGCCGGTGGACTGGGTCGACGACCCGGGTTCCACCGTCGACATCGTGGCCACCGCGAGGGAGGACCTGCGCGGCGTCTGGCGGCTGCTCCGCGGTCTCGCGTCCGGCCGGATCCCGCTGGACCGGGTGCGCACCGAGTTGCGCCGTCCGGGCGCGCCGTCCGCGGTGCCCGGGGTGCCGTCCGGGCTGCTCGGGCAACTGCTCCGGTTCGGCGCGGTCGGGGTGGCCAGCACGGCGGCGTACTTCGTGCTGTACCTGTTGCTGCGTCCCTTCGGCGCCCAGGCCGCGAACCTGGTCGCGCTGCTGGTCACGGCGGTGGCGAACACCGCGGCGAACCGGCGGCTCACCTTCGGGGTCAGCGGACGGGCACACGCGCTCCGGCACCACCTGGGCGGGCTGGCGGCGTTCGGGGTTGCCCTCGGCCTGACCAGCGGCTCGCTGTGGCTGCTGGCCACGTCCTGGCCGGGAGCGGGCCGACTGGTCGAGGTGGCCGTGCTGGTGGTGGCCAACGCGGCGGCCACCCTGCTGCGGTTCCTCGCCCTGCGGCTGATGATGCACCCGCGGCAGCAACCTTCCGGGAGCCTCACCGCGTAGACGGGGCATGAACAACACACCCCACATCCTCCGTACCGGAGGCGCCGTCATCGCCCTCGCCTGCGCCGCAGGCCTGCTCTGGAGCAGCATCGTCACCAATCCCGCGCCCGCCACGAACCCGTCGGACGCCGGCCCGCGGGCCCGGGCCCTGGCGGAGACCACGCCCCGGGCGTCCCGCACCCTGAAGCAGACCCGGTACGCCGACGTCGACGGCGACGGACGCCTCGACACGATCCGGATCTACCGGGTCGGCACCGCCCGGGTGCAGAAGTCGGGCCTGCCACTGAGACTGTGGCAGGTGAAGGTCTCGACCGCCGCCGGGGGCGTCGCGACCTCGCCGCTGATCCGGCGTGCGCTTCCCGGCCGGCCGTGGTGGGGCTCGGCGAACCTGGACGGATCGCGCGGGCAGGAACTGCTGTTCGTGACGGGCACGGAGGACTTCCTCGAGTTCGTCGTCCTGCACTGGGACGGCGGCACCCTGCGCTTCGAGAAGGCACCCGCCGGGCCGGTCGGCCCGAAGCAGCTCCGCAGGACCTGGGACGCGGCCAGCGAGATCTACCGCAGCGGCTTCCGCCTGTTCACCTACCGCGGCGAGCGCTACGTGAACCACTGGCAGGCCGACTGCCCCGGCCACCCCGGCCAGTGCACGGTGCGGGTGCTGCGATCGGTCTGGCGGCACGGTTCGTGGCAGCCGGTGAGGGTGCTGCAGCCCACCCGGGTGCCGCGCTCCGAGATCTTCGCCCGCCGGCCCCTGGGCGCGCTGGTCATCCACCGCTGAGGCCACCGCCCGCCAGGTGCCGTGAGCCGGTCAGGCGGCCGCCCGCGTGATCAGTCGCGCGTCGGTCGCCGCGCCGGGCGGCGGCACCAGGTGGACGGGCTCGCGGACGTCAGCCGGCGGTTCCGCCTGCCCGATGGCGCGGAGTTCGTCGTCGGTGCGGGCGGCGTCCCGGTCGTTTCGGAGGTCGCTGCCGGGCCGCCAGCGGCGTGCGGAGCGGCGCTCGGTGACCTCCAGGGCCGCAGCGAGGAGGGCGATCAGGACGAGGATGATGAGGATTCCGGTCATGGCAGTAATCCTTCCTTAGGGTAGATAACCGCCAACAGTGGCGGGATTGCCATTGTTCGAAGGAATCCAGCCACTATGCTGGGGGCATGGCCCTGCACAGCGTGAGCGTGATCGTCCTCGAACCGGTGTCGGTCTTCGAGTTCGGGGTCGCGACCGAGGTCTTCGGCATCGACCGCAGCGCGGACGGCATCGAGTTCGACTTCCGGGTCTGCGGCGTGCACCCCGGGCGTCCGGTGGCCGCCAAGACCACCACGCCGCTGAGCATCACCCCCACCCACGGCCTCGACGCCGTCGCCGGCAGCGACCTGGTGATCATCTGCCCGACCCTGCCGCAGTCCGGGTACCCGGCCGAGGTCCTCGATGCGATCCGGCAGGCCCATGCCGGCGGGAGCACACTGCTCAGCGTGTGCTCGGGCTCGTTCGTGCTCGGCGCGACCGGCCTGCTGGACGGCCGTCGCTGCACGACGCACTGGCTGTACGCCGACGAGATGCAGGAACGCTTCCCCGCCACGACCGTGGACCCGAGCGTGCTGTTCGTCGACACCGGCGACATCGTGACCAGCGCCGGCACCGCGGCCGGGGTGGACGCCTGCCTGCACCTGGTCCGGCGCGAACTCGGCGCGGCCACGGCGAGCACCATCGCCCGGCGCATGGTGGTGCCGCCGCAGCGGGACGGCGGCCAGCAGCAGTTCGTCGACACCCCGATCCCCGAATGCTGCTCGGACGGCTTCGGCCAGGTGCTCGACTGGGCCGTCGGCCACCTCGCCGAGGACCACAGCGTCGCCTCGCTGGCCGGACGCGCCGCGATGAGCGAGCGCACGTTCGCGCGCCGGTTCTCCGCCGAGACCGGCACCACCCCGCACAAGTGGCTCACGCAGCAGCGCGTCCTGGCCGCCCGGCACCTGCTGGAGAGCTCCGACCTGCCGGTCGAGCAGGTCGCCGACCGGGTCGGCTTCGGCTCGGCCGTCGTCCTGCGCGACCACTTCCGCCGCGCCACCGGCCTCGCCCCGTCCACCTACCGCCAGCGCTTCGGCTCCGTCCCCGCCGAGTTGTCAGAATCTCCTGCGGCCATAGGCGCCTGAGGTTCTGACAACTCGGCGGGCGGGAGTAGGTTCGGGGGGTGAACCTCACTCCTGCGGAACTGGCCCGCCACGTCGACCACACCCTGCTCTCCCCCACCGCGACGGACGCCGATGTCGCCGCGCTGGCCGCGGAGGCCGCCGAACTCGGCACCTACTCGATCTGCGTCTCGCCATCGATGCTGCCGGTGACCGCCAACCTCGGCCAGGTCAAGGTGGCCACGGTCTGCGGCTTCCCCTCCGGCAAGCACACCGCCGCCACCAAGGCGGCGGAGGCCGCCGAGTCCGTGGCGCTGGGCGCGGACGAGGTCGACATGGTGATCGACGTCGGCCAGCTCAAGGCCGGACGCCCCGAGCTCACCCAGGCCGAGATCGCCGCGGTGCGCGCCGCGGCGCCGGCCCCGACCGTGCTCAAGGTGATCATCGAGTCGGCCGCGCTGACCGACGACGAGATCGTGGCGGCGTGCCGGGCCGCGGAGGCCGCCGGCGCCGACTTCGTGAAGACCTCCACGGGCTTCCACCCCGCCGGTGGCGCGTCGGTGCACGCGGTCGAACTGATGGCCGCGACCGTGGGCGGCCGGCTCGGCGTGAAGGCGTCCGGCGGCATCCGGGACTGGGCCACCGCCGTCGCGATGATCGAGGCGGGCGCCACCCGGCTCGGCCTGTCCGGGACGGCAGCCGTGCTGGCCGGAGGCACCAGCCAGGGCTACTGAGCACCGGCCCACCCGGTCCCTGAGGAGCGAACCGCCGCCCCCACCCGATCCCTGAGGAGCGAACCGCCGCCCCCACCCGGCCCCTGAGGAGCGAGCCGCCACCCCCAACCGGTCCCTGAGGAGCGAGCGCCAGCGAGCGTCACGAAGGGCCGGACCGGCCTGCGCTCAGGCCAGTCCCTGCTCCTGCAGCCACCGATCGGCGACCTCGGGCACGGTGCCGCCGCCGGCGACCTGGGCCTGCAGGTCCAGCAGCATGTCGGTGGTGAGCGCCTGCGCGACCGCATCGACCGCCAGCACGGCCTCGGGCTCCGCCTCCGTGAGGGCGGTGTTCACCAGCAGCATCCCCGAGTCCGGCAGCGTCAGCTGCTCGACGTCGACCAGGTCCACGAGGCCGGACGCGCCGGTGTACTCGGTCTGGCGGAACGCGGCGACCGCCGCGTTGCCGTTGGTGAGCAGCGTCGCGCGTTGCACGGGGTCCTCCGCCTTCAGCACATCGAACCCCGCGCCGTAGACGGTCTTCAGACCCGGGATCCCGTCTGCGCGGGAGATCGCCAGCTTCGGCACCACGGCGACCCGCCCGTCCGACCAGCCACGGAGCCGGCCGAGGCTGGTGATGCCTTCCCGCGCCGTGTCGGCGGTCACCCGCCAGACCAGCGATCCGTCGACGTCGGGCATCGCCAGCACGCTGACGTCGGGGGCGAGCAGGGACGCCACCTCGCCGAGCAGCTTCTTCGCCGCCGGAGGCTCGTCCGCCTTGCTCAGGGACGACCACAGGGTGCCGGCGTAGGCGGGCAGGATGGAGAGGTCCCCGTGCCCGAGGGCCGCCTGCCAGTCCTTGCCCTGCGTGGCGATGGCCGCCTCGCGCCCCTTGCCGACGAGCGCGCCGAGGACGAGCTGGGCGAGCATGGCGCCGGCCGGCGTCCCGTCCTGCCCGATCGCGAGTGGTGTCGCGGTCGCGTCGCTCGGCGTCGGCGATCCGGGAGCGCCGGGGGGTGGTACGCGGGCGCACCCGGCGGCCAGCAGTGCGGTCGCTCCGAGCAGGAATCCACGTCTGTCCACGTCGTCCAGTCTCACCGAGGGCACAAGGTCTGTGGAGAGGCACGCCGGGTGTTCCCGAAGGCGTCACCCGCAAGGGGACGTCCGATGTGGCGTTCAGGCACCCGATCGGCTATTCTCGCAAGTGGCCGTACTTCTCGGGGGGGAACAGGCGGCCACGTCCGGGCCAGCTACCCGGACAAGGGGGACAACCTGGCATTCCCGCAAGCGAGAGCGGACGAAGCCGTTAGTCCTTACCGAGAGCCCGGCGACCC
>JBDHZJ010000213.1:0-4960 GCA_039811825.1 Propionicimonas sp. | reverse complement strand
TCGCTTCCACGACGAGGCCCTCGACCGGTTCCTGGCCGGCACCTTCGCCGGCGACTACCAGCGCGACCTGATCGCCGGGTTCGACGCGCTGCTCCCGTCCCCGCCGCCCTGGCGGCACTGACCCATCATCGTGGCCAACGTCGTCGGCTACGCCGCGGAGAACAACTACCGGATCCGCTGGAAGACGCCGATGAGTACCGACTGCCCGTGGTACGTCCATGAGGTGCCCACGGTGATGGTCTCGCTGAACTACACGACCCACCTGCACGACGCGACGATGGTGAAGGCCTACGTCAACGCGTACCACGACAACCCCGACACCATCCGGCTCGTAGTCGACAAGATCACCGGGGAGTCGGAGTTCCGTGGCGCCTACAACGACCTCGTCTGGACGGAGAAGTGGCAGGCGAAGCTCTGACCCCCCGGTCCGCTCCGCCGTGGGCGGATCCGCTGAGAGCAGCGTGGCGCCCGGTTCGCGCCCGGAGCCACGCAGGCTGGGCGCATGAGCGACGACACGCCCCGGGTGCTGAACCTGGACCACCGCCTGGCCGAGGCCCTGTTCGAGCAGCGCACGATCCTGCTCGGCGAGCCACTGGAGGACCACAACACCAACCGGCTGTGCACCGCCCTGCTGGTGCTCTCGGCGGCTGACCCGAAGGCCGACATCCGGTTCCTGATCAACTCCCCGGGCGGCTCGGTGCCGGGCATGCTGGCGATCCGCGACTGCATGCGCGCGATCCCCAACGACGTAGCCACGATCAATGTGGGCATGGCCTACAGCGCGGGCCAGTTCCTGCTCTCGTCGGGGACGCCGGGCAAGCGGTACGCGATGCCGCACGCCCGCGTCCTGCTGCACCAGGGTTCGGGCGGCATCGGCGGCTCGGCGATGGACATCGCGATCCAGGCCGACGACCTGCGCAACACCAGGGACGTGGTGCTGGGCTGCATCGCCGAGGACACCGGCCAGCCGCTGGAGAAGATCGAGGCCGACTCCCGGCGCGACCGGTGGTTCAGCGCCTCCGAGGCGGTGGCGTACGGCTTCATCGACCAGATCGTCGCCTCCATCGACCAGGTGCTGCCCACGCGCGTCCACCCGGTCGGACTGGGGCAGCCGGCATGAGCAGCTACACCATCCCCTACGTCACGACCCGCACGAACGCGGGCGAGCGCACCGTCGACGTCTACAGCCGGCTGCTGTCGGACCGGATCGTCTACCTCGGCACCGGTATCGACGACGGGGTGGCCAACGCGGTGATCGCCCAGCTGTTGCACCTGGCCAACGACAACCCGGACGCACCGATCTCGCTCTACCTGAACTCGCCCGGCGGCTCGATCCCGGCGACGCTGGCGATCTACGACGCGATGCAGTTCGTGCGTCCCGCGGTGGAGACCACGTGCGTCGGGCAGGTGGTGGCCTCCGCCGTGGTGCTGCTGGCAGGGGGAGCGGCGGGTGCGCGGCAGATCCTGCCGCACGGACGCGTGGTCATCCACGCTCCGGCGACCGAGGGCGGACGGGGCGCCGTCCCGGACCTGATCGTGGAGGCCGACGAGGTGGCCCGCGTCCGGTCGCTGCAGGAGGAACTGCTCAGCCGCCACACCGGGCGCACGCCCGCCCAGTTGCGCGCCGACACCGAGCGGGAGCTGGTGCTGACCGCCGACCGGGCGGTGGAGTACGGGGTGGTCGACCGGGTGCTGGGCAACGGGTGACGCGATCCGGCCAGCCGGGTCGTCCCAACGTGCTCACCCGTCACTGCTCGTGCGACGAGCGGCCAGATCACGACACCGGCTGGTCGAGGGGCTCCGGCGGACCAGGACGGATCGGGGGGCGCGTCCACGCGGCGCTGACGCGATCCGGCCGCGAAAACGGCCGGGTGGGACGGGAGAGGTGGCCGGGATGCACCGGCTGGCCGGATCGCGACAAGAGGTGGGCGAGCCTGTCGGGATCCAGGTTCAGGCGGCGAGGCAGACCGGGCCGTCGAGCCGGCGCTGGCGCGCGGCGGCACGCGAGGTGACGTCCGAGACCCTCAGGCCGAGCGCGCCGGCCACGGCCGCCAGGACTTCCGACGACGGCTCCTTGAGACCGCGTTCGACCTCCGAGAGGTACTGCGCGGACACCCCGGCGCGTCCGGCGACGTCGACCAGCCGCTTGTCGCGGTCGAGCCGCTCCTCGCGCAACTGCCCGCCGACGGCCTCCCGCCACAGCGGCTCCGGACCGAGTGGGGGACGGTTCCTTACTCGGTCCACCGACTCGCGGACCGAGTAAGGAACCGTCCCCGACCCGGTCCGCCGGAGCGGAAGCACCTCACCCATGCGGCAACGCTAGCCGCGGCGCGGGTGGACCACCACGGGTTCGCGTCACGCCCTCGGCGAACGCTGCCCGCGGTCAGGCCGGCGCCGGTCCCGTGGACTCCCGGACGGTGAGGTGCACCGGCAACTCCACGAGGCGGCCCAGGCGCGGCTCGGCGCCCCCGGCCAGGGCCAGCAACATCGAGGTGGCCTCCGCCCCGATCTGCCGGGTGGGTGCGGTGATCGTGGTCAGCGGCGGGGAGCAGAAGTCGGCCCCGAAGATGTCGTCGCAGCCGACCACGCTGACGTCGTCGGGCACCCGGACGCCGCGCGCGGCGAACCGCTGCAGCATGCCGATCGCGAGGATATCGTTGAACGCCAGGCCCGCGGTGGCACCGGACGCGAGCAGGGCGTCCGCGGCGGCCGCACCCGAGTTCGGCTTCGGATTGAACGGCCCGATCCGGGTCACGTCCACGCCGAGGCGGCGTCCGGCGGCCTCCGCCGCGGCCCAGCGCTGGCGGCTGGACGCGGACCTCTCCGGCCCGGCGACGTAGCAGATCCGGCGATGCCCGAAGGACACCAGGTGGTCCACCGCCTGGCCGTAGGCGGACGGGGTGTCGACCAGCACCGCCGGGATGTCGTCGATGCCGCGGTTCACAGTCACGAGCGGCATCCGTTCGGCCAGGCCGCGCACCTGGTCGTCCGACAACCGGGTGGCCGCCAGGATCGCGCCTGCGCAGGAGCCGGTCAGGGAGTCCAGCGCGGCGAGCTCGGCGTGCGGGGACTCCTCCGCGTCGATCAGCAGCTGGGTGTAGCCGGAGTCGCGCAGCCGCTCCTGCGAACCGCGGATCACGTCGAAGTAGAACGGGTTGGTGATGTCGGGCACGACCAGTGCGACCGAGCCGCGGCCGGCGGCCGGACGCGACGTGCCCCGGTAGCCGAGCTCCCGCGCGGCCGCGAGAACCAGCTGACGGGTGGTCGCGCTGATCCGGTCAGGGTTCGTCATCACCCGGGAGACCGTCGACACCGCGACGCCGGCGCGCTCGGCGACGTCCCGCATGGTCACTGGCTGCT
Source organism: Propionicimonas sp. (assembly GCA_039811825.1). Lineage (GTDB taxonomy): Bacteria > Actinomycetota > Actinomycetes > Propionibacteriales > Propionibacteriaceae > Propionicimonas. The sequence continues at coordinate 1,600 of JBDHZJ010000213.1, read as the reverse complement.
CGCCCATGCCGCCCCTCCCTCTGGCAACCCCTTGCCGCAGTTGCCATTCTGGCAGGTCCCCGCGTGCTGCGTGCGTTGCCTCCTGTTGCCGCGAACTGTTGCCGCGCCGGACGCCCGGGGGCAGGGTGGGGTCATGAGCGAGCAGGTCGCAGAACTCGCCGCGGGCGCCGCACTGGTCGGCGGCCCCGGCACCACCCTCACCGAGGACGAGCTGCGCGGCTTCGTCCGCGAGCAACTGGACGCCGCCGGCCTGGACGGCAAGAGCGTCTGCCTGGTCATCCCGGACGGCACCCGCTCCAGCCCCCTGCCGCTGCTGCTGGACGCCGTCTGCTCGACCCTCGCCGGACGCGTCACGAAGCTCACCGCCGTCGTCGCCCTCGGCACCCACGTGGCGATGAGCGAGGCCGCGCTCGCCCACCACCTCGGCTACGAGGAGCGGGGCCTCGCCGCGACCTACCCCGGACTGACCGTGCTCAACCACGAGTGGTGGACGCCGGAGACGTTCGTCGACCTGGGCGAGATCAGTGCCGAGCGGGTCAACGAGCTCAGCGGCGGGCTGCTCGCCGTCCCCGCGACCGTGTCCCTGAACCGGGCGGTCGTCGACCACGATGTCGCGCTGGTCGTCGGGCCGGTGTTCCCGCACGAGGTCGTCGGCTTCTCCGGCGGCAACAAGTACTTCTTCCCGGGCATCGCCGGCCAGCAGATCATCGACCTCACCCACTGGGTGGGCGCCCTGATCACCAGCGCCGAGATCATCGGGACGCTGGCCGTCACGCCGGTGCGGGCCCTGATCGACGAGGCCGCGGCGATGATCCCGGCGCGGAAGCTGGCGCTGTGCGTCGTGGCGAAGTCGGGCAGCAAGGACCTCCACGCCGCGTCCTTCGGCGACACCCGGGCGGCCTGGGCCGCGGCCGCGCAGGTGTCCGCGCAGACCCACGTCCGCTACCTGGACGCGCCGGTCAGGCGCGTCGTCTCGCTGATCCCGGAGAAGTACGAGGACATCTGGACGGCCGCGAAGGGCTTCTACAAGCTGGAGCCGGTGGTGGCCGACGGCGGCGAGGTGATCCTGTACGCCCCGCATGTGCGCGAGATCTCCTTCGTCCACACCGAGATCTACGAGATCGGCTACCACTGCCGCGACTACTTCGTGAAGCAGTGGGACCGGTTCTCCGACATCCACTGGGGGGTGCTCGCGCACAGCACGCACCTGCGCGGCGCCGGCACGTTCGACGAGGTGGACGGCGAACGCTGCCGCGTGGACGTCACGCTGTGCACCGGCATCGACCGGGCGCGCGTGGAGAAGGCGAGCCTCGGCTACCTCGACCCGGCCGACTTCGACCTCGCCGCCTGGGAGGCCGACCCGGACACGATGGTCGTGCCCAACGCGGGGGAGACCCTCTTCCGGCTGCGCTGAGCGGCCGCCCGCGACGGCGGGCTACGGACGGGCGGCCTGCTTCCGGCCGCGCTGGGCGGTCGAGCCGCGCACCTTCAGCTGCACCGGCATCACCAGCGCCTCGGTGCTGCGGGGCCTGGCCCCGTTGATCATCGCCACCACGTTCTTCACCGCGGTGGTGCCCATCTGCCGCATCGGGGCAGCGAC
>JBDHZJ010000212.1:0-4960 GCA_039811825.1 Propionicimonas sp. | reverse complement strand
ACGTGCTCGGCTCGGCCGATTCCGACTTCACACCCCTGCTGATCCGGCTGCGGGCCGCGGGCCGCAGCACCACGCTGATCAGCTCACGCGAGGTGGCTCCGGCGCTGGCCGCCGTCGCGTCCCGGGTGCTGGGTCCGGCCGAGCTGGTCGGGCTGGTCGGCGGCGAGCCGCTGCCGGAACGTGCCGGCGCCTTCGGCGACTTCGCCCGGCTGGTGCAGCGCCGCTACCAGACGTCGAACACGCCGATCCCGCTCGCCGCGCTGGCCGCGGAGGCCCACCAGGCCCTCGGCCCCGAGGCCCGGACCAGCAAGTGGTACGGCTACGGCAGCTTCACCAGGGCACTCGCCGAGGTGGGACTCGGGCACAGCCGGATCGAGGACGGCTACCTCAGCGATGCCCGCTGGGCGCAGCCCGCCGCGACGCCCCGGGCGGAACCCGCCGGCGCAACGCCGCGCAGGGCGCTCCCGCAGAGCCCGAGGAGCCCGGAGGGCGCGCCGGTACGCGTGTCGCCCGACGGCCGGAGTCGCCCGCGCGAGGACTGACGCGCACCGCACCGGATGCGGTGCAATTGTGGCGAGAGCAACGACCGACCCGACGTCCCCCGGCGTCGGGTGTGGAAAGAAGGTGCAGGCGATGGCCCCCCACGCAATGGCAGGTGCCGTGATCGAGTGCGAGGCCCGGACGACCCGTCCCGGCCGGCTGGCGAGCGGCATCGTGCCGCCGTCCCGCAGGCTCACCGTCGGCAGGCTGCGTCCGCACCGCCGCCGCGTCGGCCGTCCCGCCTGACGTCCCTGGACCAGGTTGGGGACGGTTCCTTACTCGGTCCACATCCACACCACCACCGCAAGGTGGCCCGAATAGGCCGACTACGGCCAATACGGGCCACTTTGTTGAGGCGGACGGGGGTGGACCGAGTAAGGAACCGTCCCCAATTCGGTCCGAGGATCAGACGTCGGTGGCGAGCCGGGCCACGACCTCGTCATGCAGCGCGCCGTTGGTGGCGATCGCACCCGGTCCGTGCGGGCCGTCGCGCCCGTCCAGGTTGGTGAACCGGCCGCCCGCCTCGGTGACGATCACGGTCAGCGCAGCCATGTCGTGCAGCGCCAGCTCGGGCTCTGCGGCCAGGTCGACGGCGCCCTCGGCGAGCAGCATGTAGCTCCAGAAGTCGCCGAACGCCCGGGTTCGCCAGCAGTCCCGCATCAGGTCGACGAACTGCTGCCCGCGCCCCGACTCCACCCAGCCGTCGATGGAGGAGTAGGACAGGAACGCGTCGTCGAGGTTCGCCACGGCGGACGCCCGGATCGGCGAGCCCTGCAGCAGGGTGCGTCCGGTGAACGCGCCGCCGCCCTTGTGCGCCCACCAGCGCCGGGACAGCGCCGGGGCCGAGACCACCCCGGCCACGACCTCGTCTCCGACCATGAGCCCGATCAGGGTCGCCCAGACCGGCACGCCGCGGACGTAGTTCGCCGTACCGTCGATGGGGTCGATCACCCAGCGCCGCGGCCCCCAGCCGGAGTCGTCGCGCTCCTCGCCGTGCACGGCGTCCCGCGGACGGGTGCGGCCCAGCATGGCGCGGATCGCGTCCTCGACGGCGGTGTCGGCGTCGGTGACGTGGGTCATGTCCGGCTTCGTGCTCACGGCGAGGTCGGTGGCCTTGAACCGGGCCATCGTGATCGCGTCGGCCTGGTCGGCGAGCACGTGGGCCAGCCTGAGGTCATCGAGGAGTGCTTGGTCGGGCATGGCCCTCAATCTAGCGGCGCCGCAGCGAGTACCCGCGACGACTAGCCGAAGGCCTTCTCCATGCGGCGGAACGACTCCAGCCGTTCGGCGGGCAGCCGACCGTCCGCCACGGCGACGTCGAGTGCGCACTCGGGCGCGGCGGAGTCGTGGCGGCAGCCGCGCGGGCAGTCCTCGACGATCTCGGACAGGTCGGGAAAGGCGGCGACGATCGAGTCGGGGGTGACGTGGCTGAGCCCGAACGAGCGGACGCCGGGCGTGTCGATCACCCAGCCGCCGTCCGGCAGCCGGAGCGCGATCGCGCTGGTGGAGGTGTGCCGGCCGCGCCCGGTGACCTCGTTCACCTCGCCGACCTCCCGGTCGACCCCGGGGATCAGCGCGTTCACCAGCGTCGACTTCCCCACGCCCGAGTGCCCGACCAGCACGCTGCGGTGCCCGGCGAGGGCCTCGCGCAGGCCGGAGAGGTCGGCACCCGGCTCGACGGCCACGACCTGCAGCCCCAGCGGACGGTAGGTGGCCATCAGCCCGTCGGGGTCGGCCAGGTCGGCCTTGGTGAGGACGAGCAGCGGTTCCAGCCCGGCGTCGTAGGCGGCGACCAGGATCCGGTCGATCATGCCGACGCGGGGCGGCGGGTCGGCGAGCGCGGCCACGATCGCGAGCTGGTCGGCGTTCGCCACGATCGGACGCTCGAACGGGTCGTCGTCGTCCGCAGTACGTCGTAGGACGGTTTCGCGTTCGGCCACCTCCACGATCCGCGCCAGCGTCCCCTCGGCTCCGGTCGTGTTGCCGACCAACCGGACCCGGTCGCCCACGATCACGCCCTTGCGGCCGAGCGTGCGCGCCTTGGTGGCGGTGACGACGGGGGCGTCCTTGGCGACCAGGCACCGGTAGCGGCCGCGGTCGACGGTCACCACCATCGCGTCGACGGCGTCGGCGTAGCTGGGCCGGTCCTTGGTGCGGGGCCGGGACCGTCGGCTCGGACGCCCGAAGCCCTCGTGGGGGTCGTCGGTGATCGCGTCCCGCCGCTGCCGGCTCACCCGGCGGTCCCGAGCAGGTGCGACCAGAGGCCGGGGAAGTCCGGCAGGGTCTTGGTGGTGCAGCCCACGTCATCGAGCCCCACCCCCGGCGTGACCAGCCCGATCAGGGCGCCGGCATGGGCGAGGCGGTGGTCGGCGTGGGTGTGGAAGGTGCCGCCGTGCCGTGGGCCGGGGGTGATCTCCAGCCCGTCCGCGGTCTCGCGGACGCCGACGCCCAGTCCGCCCAGTTCGGACGCGAGCGCGGCCAGCCGGTCGGTCTCGTGACCACGGATGTGCGCGACGCCACGCAGCACGCTGGGGGAGTCGGCCACGGCTGCGAGGGCGGCCGCGACCGGAGTCAGCTCGGATACGGCGTGCAGGTCCACGTCGGCGCCGTGCACGGCGCCGTCACCGGACACCCGGACCAGCCGGCTGGCACCGCTGCCGGAGTAGCCGGTCCGGGCGCCGAACGCGACCAGCACGCCCAGCAGGTCGTCCGCGGCCTGCACTGAGCCCTCCGGCCAGGCGGTGCTCAGCGCGCCGCCTGTGACCAGGGCCGCCGCGAGCAGGGAGGCCGCGTTGGTGAGGTCGGGCTCGACGATCTCGTCCAGGGCTGCGATCGGCCCCGGCGCGATCCGCCAGGTGAGGTCCGCCGGCGTCCCGACCGTCACCCCGCGGCGCTCCAGCAGCGTGCAGGTCATGTCGATGTGCGGCAGCGAGGGCAGGGCGCCGCCGCTGTGGTGCACGGTCACACCGTCGGGGAACCGGGCCCCGGCGAGCAGCAGCGCCGAGACGAACTGGCTGCTGGCCGAGGCGTCGAGCGAGACCGGCCCGCCCCGGAACGAGTCGCCGCCGGACACCGTGAACGGCAGCGTCCGCGGTTCGCTCACGGACGCGCCCAGCGCGGCCAGGGCGTCGAGCAGGGGTGCGACGGGACGGGCCGCGGCCGCCGCGTCCCCGTGGAACCGGGTCGGGGCGCCGGCCAGTGCGGCGATCGGCGGCAGGAAGCGCAGCACGGTGCCGGCGAGCCCGCAGTCGATGTCCCCGCCTCCGGTGACGACCTCCGCAGGCCGGACGCCCACTCGTCCGTCCGGCCGGTCCTCGAAGCGGGCGCCGAGCGCGGTCAGGCCCGCGCGCATCAGGGTGGTGTCGCGGGAGTACAGCACGCCGGTGAGCACGGACGGGCCGTCCGCGAGCGCGGCGAGCAGCAGGCTGCGGGCGCTGGCCGATTTCGATCCGGGAACGACCAGGTGGCCGTAGACGGGAGAGGAGGCGAGCGGCGCCTGCCACGGGATCAAGAAAGCACGCCCTCCACGGCCTTGCGGGCCCTGCGGGCCTGCTTCTTCGCGGCCTTGGCGGCCTCGGCGGCGGTGGCGCGGGCGTCCCGCTCCAGCTCGGCCTTGCGCTTGGCGGCCTCCTTGCTCGCGAGTTCCTTCTGGGTGCGCACCTTCCAGGCGAGGCTGGGCTTGCCCTGGGTGTCCCGCGAGGCGAGCAGGACGCCGCCGAGCAGGGCGACGTTCTTGCTCAGCTGGGCCTGGGCCACCGAACGCTCCTCGCCCTTCGCCTTCAGCGGGTTGGACGCGAGCACGTGCGGCACCATGGTCGCGGCGAGCAGGCACGCGCCGGGTCGCCGGGCGATCCCGGTGGCGAGACTGAGCCCGCCGGCGATCTGCGCGATCCCGGTGCACTTCACGAAGCCGGTCGTGTCCTCGGGCAGGTAGCCGCGGACCGACTCCGGCAGCATCGAGTTGACCGTGGGCAGCACGGCGTCGGCGATCGGCTGGGCGGCCTCCACCAGTTCCTCGGGGTGCCGGAAGGCCTTCACCCCGTTGATCACGAAGTAGCTGGCCAGCATCGAGCGGGCGACGAATCGCAGAAGACTCATGCCCTATTCCTACCCCGAACCCCACCGCCTGCCAAGCGCGTCCACGCGGTCTTGTATCCATTTGCGCCGTTCGTCCGTCAGTGGTGGTGAAGACGCTCGAAGAAGGAGACACGACATGCCGAAGAACGTGGGCAACACCGACAAGGTCATCCGGATCGTCCTGGCCGCAGTGGCCGCCGTGCTGGCGTTCGTGGTGGGCGCGGGCTCCGTGGGCGGCATCCTGCTGCTCGTGGTGGCCGCCGTCCTGCTGGTGACGGCGCTGGTGGGCACCTGCCCGCTGTACCTGCCGTTCCGGATCAACACCAACGCGAAGTGATCCGGC
>JBDHZJ010000211.1:0-4970 GCA_039811825.1 Propionicimonas sp. | reverse complement strand
TGATCATCGTGCTGCTGATGGTGCAGCTGGCGTCTGCCGGAGGCACCTACCCGATCCAGACCACGCCGTCGTTCCTGCAGGCGATCAGCCCGTACCTGCCGATGACCTACGTGGTGAACGGCCTGCGTGAGGCCATCACCGGCGGCATCGAGACCCGTTTCTGGTCCAGCGTGGCGGTCCTGGCCGCTATCTTCGTGGTGTCGCTGGCAGCCACCTCGATCGCGTCCGCCCGCAAACGGATGTGGACGATGGCCCGGTTGCACCCGGCGCTGAGCATCTAGGAGGCGGGGATGATCGCATCGGCACGGCCGAGGCAGGACGGCCGGGTCTCCCGCCGCGAGAACACCCGCGAGCTGATCATGGACGCAGCCACCGAGCTGTTCGCCGCCCGCGGCGTCACGTCCACCTCGATCGACGACATCGCCGCCACCGCGGGAATCGCCAAGGGGTCGATCTACTACAACTTCGAGTCCAAGGCCGGCCTGGTCGAGGAGATCATGGCCCACAACAGCGAACTCCTGGCCGAGGTGCTGCGGGCCGCGACCCTGGGCCGGACCGGCACCGACCTGCGCGACCAGGTGGTGCGCGCGCTGCTGGGGCTCGTCCGGGAGCACTCCGCGGCCGCGCGGGTGATGGTCACCGAGCTGTTCCGCACCGAGCGGTCCTGGCGGGAGGCCATCGAGCGCTGGCGCGGACTGGCGCTCTCGCCGCTGATCGACGATCTCAGGGCGGCGGGCGTCGAGCCGGTCGTGGCGGACGTGCGGGCCGCAGCGATCGTCGGCGCCACCCTCACCGCGGGCCTGGAGTGGCTGGTCTTCCACCCCGAACGCAGCTACGAGCAGGTGGCGGACGCGGTACTGGCCACGCTCGGCCGCTGATCCACGGGGGGCCGGCCGCTCAGCGCATCGGCGGCTGCTGCCCCTGCTGGGCGACCACGCCGGCGGACTGCTTGGTCGAGCCCGGCTGGCCATCGCCGATCGGCTCCACCACGACGGCGGTGCCGTAGGCGCAGACCTCGGAGAACGCCTGGGCGATATCTCCGGTGTCGAAGCGCATTCCGACAATGGCGTTTGCGCCGCGTGCGGTCGCGTCCTGCCACATCCGCTGCATGACCTGCTGGCGGCTGTCGTAGACGAGCTTGGTGTATTCGTCGACCTCGCCACCGCCGATCGAACGGAAACTGGCGACGATGTTTGCACCGATATTCGCGGCGCGGACGGTCATGCCCATGACTTCGCCGAGCACGGCCTCGATGCGGTAACCCGGAATGTCGTTGGTGGTGACGATCAGCATGGCGCAATCCTAGGGCCCGGCGCCGGAGCCAGCGGGCCCCGCCCGGGAACCCGCCCGCGTGGGGGCCGGTCGAGCCGCGCGGAGGCGGCGCGGGCGTTGCGGCACCGGCCCGATTCGGCGGGCCGGCCTTTCCCGGACGTGCGCAACGGGCGCGAATCGACCCGGAGCATTTGCGAACGGGCGTAATCCCGGCGGCTATTCCAGCGCTGTCCCGCCCGGGAGCATTTCACATTTGCGGAATAGTGGCCGGGAGGTCAGGCGCGCAGGTAGGCGTCGCGCAGGGTGTCGTCGGAGCTCTGCCGGAACTGGACGTACATGCCGAGCCCCGCCACCACGAGGTAGCCGACGCCCCACAGGGCGTGCCGGGTCAGGTCGAACTGCCAGGCGGCCTGGCTGAGCCATTCCAGGCGTGCGCCGAGGAGCAACTGCACCCCGTCGATCACCCCGCCGGCACCGACGAGCGCGGTCAGCACGATCAGCAGGACCCGGGGCAGGTTGAGCGTCCAGCCCACCATCACCAGTCCTGCGGCCACGACGAGGCCGGTCGCGAACGCGATCCAGCCGGGCAGGTGCAGCGCGCTGGACACCACCTGGCCCAGCCCCCAGCCCACGGCGCCCATCGAGAGCAGCACGCCGATCGTGTAGAACGCGAACGACAGCCAGGCGGTGAGCAACGCGGCCACGATGGCGGTCGCCCACCAGGGCACGATGTTGAACATCCCTCCGGGAACCCACTGGATCAGCAGGGCGTGGAGCAGGATCCCCCCCAGGAACCCCACCAGGGCGCCCCACAGCGCCAGGACCACCCGGGCCGCCGAGTAGCCGATGAAACAGAAGATCAGGCCCAGGCCGATTTCGGCCAACCCCACCCAGACCTGGTCCAATGCCAGAACCATGCAGCGAGGGTACCCGGCCGCGCCGGGAAAGCCTATCCAAACGGGAAACTTTGGTCGCCAGAACTCCATAATCGGACGAGAAACCGTCGAAATCCGGCATTCTTGTCCCCCATTTGGGGGATAGCGGACGCGGGTCCGGCGGTCACGACTGCCGGGCCGGGCCGGGCGTCCGCGGTTCCCACGGCACATGCGGAGGCACCCGCCGATCCGGTGCCCGGTGGCGAGACCCGGCGCCTGCGTCCATGCGGCCGGGGACAATGGAGGCATGGCCCAGACCGAATCCGCCGCCATCTACCTCCGACTGGCCCAGCTCGGCCTGCCGACGCCCGCGCACATGCAGGACTCCGCCACCGCGAAGCTCGTCGCGCCGATCCTGGCCCGCCAGCGCGAGCTCAGCCGGCGCCTCGCCGATCGCCTGTGCGCCGCGGACGGCCGGATCCAGAACTGGCTGGACGACTACCTGGCCGACACCGGCGTGGCCCCGAAGCTGCCCCGCCGCACGTTCGTCCTGGACGAGCCCGGACTGGCCCGTGCGCTCTCGCTGCCGCGGGACTCCGACGAGTTCACCTCGCCGCTGCTGAGCAGCTACCGGCTCGCCAACGGCGTCCTGCACAACCCGGCGAACGACCGCCGCACGACGGCCGGCGTGTTCCACATCGCCGAGGGCGGACTGCCGATCCCCGACGACAAGCTCGCCGTGCCCAAGGCGGTCTTCGCCCGACTGCTCGAGCTGGCCTTCCGTCCGCCGGAGGTCGACCTCGTGCTGCCGTACTCGGCGAACCAGCCGGAGCCCGCGGCGTGCTTCGTGTCGCTGCAGCTGCGTCCGCTGGTCGCGCCCGCGGTGCCCGGCTGGGTGCCGGAGAAGCGCATGGAGACCCGGTTCATCGTGCCGGGCGGGCTGGTCGCGAACCTCGACTTCGTGGAGGGCATCTTCGGCAACGGCGGCGACCCCTACCTGCCCGAGCACGACGCCTCGCTGGCGCCGGAGACCTGGACCGGGCACACCGGCGCGATCATCCTCGCCCCGCACCTGACCAAGGTCACGAAGAAGTCGCTCGGCCTGCCGCATGTCAGCGAGGCGACCGAGCGGCAGAAGCGCGACGGCATGTGCTGGGAGCACGAGGACGAGTGCTACAACGGCGGCCAGGCGTTCAAGGCGTGCGCGCGGGACGCCCGCGGGGTGATCGTCACCGTGATCGCGGACAACTACTTCGGTTACTGCAAGAAGGAGATCAAGACCCAGATCAGCTACTCGGCGAACCTCTTCGGCAACGCGGAGGAGGAGCACGCCGGCGGCGCCCTGGTCTTCCCCAGCTACAACCTCGGCCAGGAGTACACGGTCAGCCCGCGCAGCGAGGAGGCCTACCACCTCTACGACGTGCTCGGCCGCGACCCGGACCGGTTCCACCTGCAGCCGGAGGGCCACGCGATCGACGGCGAGCAGCCGCACATCGTGCTCGTGCCGATGGAGGCGCACTTCTCCCTGCGCACGGGCCTGGTCACGTGGACGAACCCGAACGGCAGCGAGGCGTCCATCCCGCTGCGCGCCGACAAGCACTACCTCACCCCGGACGGCTACCAGGTGCGGATGCTGCAGCAGCCGGCCGACCGCACCCAGTGGAGCCTGCGGGGCACCGTGCCGATGGCGACCAGCTGCCACAAGCCCGCCACCGTCTCCGGCGGCGGCAAGTCCGAGATCTCCAAGGCGATCACGGACGCGTTCATCTTCGGCAACGCCTACTCACCCGACTACGACGCCGACATGGACGCGGTGGCCGCGATCCTCGACCGCGACTTCTGCGACCGGTTCGCCGACCGGGCGCTGTGCACCGACCAGCGTGGCCTGCTCGCCACCGACCGCTCGATCGGCAGCGTGATCAAGCTGCTCACCCCGGGCGCGGAGTTCACACCCGCCTACAACGAGTGGCTGGAGTCGATCCCGCAGCACATCCGCGAGCTCGTCTATGTCGTGAAGCGGTTCTACCGTCCCGAGTGGGGCGCGGACTGGCGCAGCCACTTCACCGTGGGCATCATCAACGGCCGCCGCGGGATCAACCTGCGCCTGGACGGCGACAAGATCATGGTGAACATGCTGCGGGTCGGCTTCGACGCCGACGGCTCCTGGCGCCTGTTCGGGTTGCGGCACGACTTCAACCCGGCCGTGAAGGTGCAGACCGAGGACGACATCACCGCCTCCACGGTGATCAGCGGCCACATGCTCGGCCTCGACCCGTTCCGCTCGTACAAGCTGGTGGAGAACTGCGAGGAGCTGCTGTTCCAGCGTCCCGACGACGCCATCCACCGCGGCTACGACAAGCAGGCCGAACTCGACATCGCCGGCCCGGACACGTTCCTGTCGAACTTCGCGCCGCTCACCCACGCGGACGCGGTCGCGATGCGTGACGACGCGGTGGCGTTCAGCCAGTTCACCGAGCCGATGCGCACGCTGATCAGCGACTTCGCCGATTCCGACCCGGACGCCTCCCCGACGTTCTTCGTGTCGTCGGCGAACCCGCGCCTGGTGGACGGCACGCCGAGCAAGAACCCGCGCTACCTGCAGAAGCGTCCCGACCGGACCAACGCGGAGGCGACCGCGGTCGCGGACCTGGCGTCCCACCTGGTCCGGAAGCTGCCGTCGCACCAGCCGCTGCCGCTGCCGGTGGACATCGTCGCGGCAGGGCGCCGGAACAACCCGCCCGACGGGCCGGTGCCGCCGCTGTGCTCCTACAACCCGCTGCACTACATGGAGCTGCCCGAGCTGTTCGCCGAGTTCATCTCCTC
>JBDHZJ010000210.1:0-5012 GCA_039811825.1 Propionicimonas sp. | reverse complement strand
CCGCCCGGCCCGGCCTCCGGGGGCCTGAGCCAGGCGAAGCGGCGGCGCTTGCCCTCAGCCATCGACGCTCAGGACTTGTCTGTGCCGGGCTCGGGGCTGGCCGGGGACGCGGGCTGGGCCGGAGCGGCCGGCGGTTCGGCGGGGCTGCTGCCGGAGCGCAGCGTGGAGGTCTCCTCCTTGAACTCCCGGATCGCCTTGCCCGCGTTCTTGCCGATCCCGGCGAGGCGCGAGCCGCCGAACAGCAGCAGTGCGATCAGGGCGAGGATGACCCATTCCCAGCCACCAAGACTCGGCACGGCACTCTCCTTCTGTACGAGTTGCTCTGCGCAACCTTAGCTCTCCCGGCGCCCCGGCAGGCCGGCTCGCCGCCGCCGCGCCCGGATGAGGGTGACCCGGTGCGGTCACCGACGGTCAGGCGGCGCTCGTCAGCTGGATGAGGTTGCCGCAGGTGTCGTCCAGGACCGCGGTGACGACGGGCCCCATCGGCGCCGGGTCCTGGGTGAACCGGACGCCCTGGGCCACGAGCGCCTGGTGGGCGGCGTACACGTCGTCGACGGCGAAGGACGCGGCGGGAATGCCGTCGGCCACCAGCGCGGCCCGGTACTCCTTCGCCGCCGGGTGCTGGTCGGGCTCCAGCAGCAGTTCGGTGCCGTCCGGTTCGTCGGGGCCGACGACGGTGAGCCAGCGGAACTCCCCCAGCGGCACGTCGTGCTTGGCGACGAAGCCGAGCCGCCCGGTGTAGAAGGCGAGGGCCCTGGCCTGGTCGTCGACGAACACGCTGGTCAGGTGGATTCGGATGCTCATGTCATTCCTTCAGGGTCGGGAGCCAGCGATCGGTGAGCCCGCACAGCGGTGCGGTGTCGAGGTGGTGCAGCTTCGTCCTGCCGACGCGCTCGGAGTGGACCAGTTCGGCCTCCTCCAGCACGGCGAGGTGCTGGGAGACGGCCTGCCTGCTCAGCCCGATGCCGTGCCGCATCGTGAGCCGACCACACAGCTCGAACAGGCTCTGCCCGTCCCGCTCGGCGAGTTCGTCCAGGATGAATCGCCTGGTCGGATCGGCGAGCGCATGGAACACGTCTCCCACGCGCGCCAGAATAGGCAAGTAGAAACTTGCATGTCAATGCTTCGCCGCCCGGCTCAGGCCTCCGGGCGCGCGGGCAGCTCCGGCTGGATCTGCGCGACCAGGTCGGCGAGCTCCTCGGCCCGCCTGCCCAGCATCTCGAACTCGGAGAACAGGTCGGACGCCTTGTGCCACAGCCAGACGCCGTAGCTGATCACCATGATCAGCCCGGCGACGGCGATGCCGCCGAAGATGAGCACCCAGACCATGCCGAAACCCTACTCGCCGTAGGCCGCGAGTGCCTCGGCCGCAGCCTCCCGGGCCCCCGCCGCCGCCTCGCCGGGCCGCACCGCCAGCACGTCGCGGCCCAGCCGCAGCAGCAGGGACCGGAGCCACGCGGGGTCTGCCACCAGCAGGTCGACCTCGATGGCCTTCGCGTCGGTGCGCACCGCCCGGATCGGGTAGTACTCGGTGATCCAGAGCGCCTCGGGCCGCAGCCGCAGGGTCACCTCCGCGGCGTCCGGACGTTGCTCCAGCCAGCCGGGCCCGAACTCGGGTGCCTCGCCCACGTCGCCGGCCGGCTCTCCGGTCCGCCGGACGGCGCCGATCCGGTCCAGTCGGTACGTCCGCCACGCCGACCGGTCCAGGGCCCAGGCCTGCAGGTAGCCGAACCCGTCCCTGGTGATCAGCTTCACCGGCGCGACCCGCGGCGTCGACGGCGCCAGCCCCGCGCCCGTGTAGTCCAGCTCGACCAGCTCGTCCGCGGCGACCGCCGCCGCCAGTTGCTCCCGGATCTCCCCCGAGCCGCCCGCGACCGCGACCTGCGGCGTCGGCGTGCCGGCGCCCGCGGCCCGCTCCAGCTTCGCCAGCGCGCTCTCGATGCCCTCGGCGAGGTCGCCTCCGGCCAGTTCCCGCACCGCCCGCAGCGCCACGACCAGGCTCATCGCCTCGTCCGGCGTGAACCGCACCGGCCGGTTCAGGTACTCCGCGTTCGTCAGCCGGATCCGGCCCGACTCGGCGACCGTCTCCATGTCGATCTCGATCAGGTCGCCCGGCATCCCGCCCGGCAGGCCGCAGTACCAGAGCACGTTCAGGTCGTCGAGCAGCTGTTCGGCGCTCACCCCGAACACCGCGGCGGTGGCCCCCAGTTCGGCGTCCGGGTGCGACTGGAGGTAGGGCACCAGCGCGAGCAGCCGGTTCACCTGGTCGGCGGACGTCATGAGCCGCTCCTCGCGATCGCGCGCAGCTCGGTCCGGACCGCCCGCCGCACCGCTGCCGGGGCCAGCACCACCACGTCCGCTCCGTGCGCGCACACCTCGCCGACCAGGTCTCCGGCCCGCGCGTAGCTCACCGCGAGCGCCTCGTACCCGGCCGGGACCTCCTGCTCCGGCTCGACCGGACGGCCCCGCCGGCGCAGGTCGGGGGCCCGCCCGGTCCGGATCGCGAGCACCACCTCGGCGTCCGGCTGGCTCGGCTCGAGGCTCGCCCACGCGGCCTCCAGGTCGAGTTCCGGCACGGCGTAGCTGCCCGGCTTGCCGATCCGCTCCGCGACAGCGTCCACCCGGGCCACCTTGAACATGCGCGGCTCCGCCTTGTCCCGGTCGAGGCCGAGCAGGTACCAGGCGCCACGGCGATAGGTCATCGCCCACGGCTCCACCCGCCGCGGCTCGCCCTTGTAGCCGAACCGGACCGGCGTGCGGTCGATCGTCGCCTCCCAGATGCTCGCGAACGCCGGCTCCCTGGCCCCGATGGACGGCGCCAGCGCGGCCAGCCGGGCCGGGTCGGGGTCGACGCCGGACGCCCGCAGCTTCGCCAGCGCGGTGACCGCCTGCTCGGCCTGCGTCGCCGACTCCCACACGGTCGCGGCCAGGCCGAGCGCCGCGGTCTCGGCGGGGGTGAACTCGATCGCGGGCAGTTCGAAGTCCTTGCGCCGGATCCGGTAGCCGACCTCGTCGGGGAACAGCGGGTTGTTGCTGCCGGTCTCCACCGGCACGCCCATCGCCCGCAACTCGTCCTTGTCCCGCTCGAAGGTGCGCTCGAACGCCGCGTCGGTCAGGTCGTGGTAGCCCTCGACGACCTGGCGGATCTGGCTCTTCTCGATGAACCGGCGGGCCATCAGCAGGCAGATCGCCAGGTTCATGATCCGTTCGGACTTGCGCGGCGACACGCCGGTGACGTTACCCGATCTGCTTGACTGAAACGCGCACATTCACGGCTCGGCGAAGGAGGGACCCGTGGCCGGACGGTTCGCCCCCAGCCCCACCTCCGACCTGCACCTGGGCAACCTCCGGACGGCGCTCGTGGCGTGGCTACTGGCCCGCACCACCGGGCGCGCGTTCCGGCTACGGGTGGAGGACCTGGACACCCAGCGCGTGGCCGCGGCCCCAGAGGTCGCCCGGCGCCAGCTGGCCGACCTGGCCGCGATCGGGCTGGACT
Organism: Propionicimonas sp.; assembly: GCA_039811825.1. Taxonomy (GTDB): domain Bacteria; phylum Actinomycetota; class Actinomycetes; order Propionibacteriales; family Propionibacteriaceae; genus Propionicimonas. The sequence continues at coordinate 1,516 of JBDHZJ010000210.1, read as the reverse complement.
TCGACGGCCCCGTGGTCTGGCAGGGCGAGCGCCTCGACGCCTACGCCGACGCGGTGGCGCAACTGGAGACGTACCCCTGCTACTGCACCCGGCGCGAGATCGCCGAGGCGGCGTCCGCTCCGCACGGGGACGGCTACCGGCCCTACCCGGGCACCTGCCTGCGGCTGTCTGCGGACCGTCGCGCCGACCTGGCGGCCACCCGGCGGCCGGCACTTCGGGTGCGCGCGGACCAGGCGTCGAGCACGGTGAAGGACCTGTGGGCTGGTGCGGTGTCCGGGGTGGTCGACGACTTCGTGGTGGTGCGCAACGACGGTGTGCCCGCCTACAACCTCGCGGTCGTCGTGGACGACCTCGCGATGGGGGTCGACCAGGTCTGCCGGGGCGACGACCTGCTCTCGTCGTCCCCGCGCCAGGCTTGGCTCGCCCGTCAGCTGGGCGGCACCGCCCCGACGTACGCCCACGTGCCGCTCGCGGTGAACGCACAGCGGCAACGCCTGGCCAAGCGGGACGGGGCGGTCACGCTCGCCGACCTGGCCGCGCTCGGTTCATCGCCCGCCGACGTGCTGGCGCTGCTGGCGCGCTCGCTCGGCCTGGCCGGTCCCGGCGAGCCGGTCACCGCGGCGGACCTGCCGGCGCGGTTCGATCCGGGCGCGCTGCCGCGCGAGCCCTGGGTGGTCGAGCCCCCGGGCTCCTAGCCCGCTGCCGCCTGCGAGAACAGGATGTCGACCACGTAGACGACCGTGTCGCCGCCCTCGACCGGCGGGGTGGCGCTGCCGTCCTTGCCGAAGGCGTCGTCCGGGGGCAGGACGAGCAGGACCCGCGAACCGACGCGCTTGCCCACCAGCCCGGTCTGCCACCCCGGAATGGTGCCGCTGAGCGCCCCGCTGGTCGGGGTGTCGAAGCCGTCGTCGACGAGCTTGCCGGTCTTCCACGAGTAGCCGACGTAGCGCGCCGTGATCGCGTCGGACTTGGCCAGCTTGGGGCCGGTGCCCTCGATCAGCACGGTCGACGACATCTTGCCGGGGGCGCTGCCGGACGGGATCGTGACCGTCGGCTTGTCCGCGGCCCCGCCGGTGACCGTCGGCAGGCCGGACGGCGGGGTGAGCACCTTGCCCTCGGGCTGGTTCACCGACACCGCCAGGATGTCCACGACGAAGATCAGGGTGTCACCCACCTCGATGGTGCCGTCGCCACTGCCCCCGGCGTCGTCGTACCCGTCCGAACCCGGCATGGCGATCAGCACCCGGCTACCGGCCCGCTGCCCGGTCAGGCCGGTCTTGAGCGCGAACGTCACCGGGGTGCCGCCCGAGTAGGACTCGTCGAAGGTCTCGCCGGTGCGGCCGTTGACCCCGTAGTAGTGGACGGTGACGCTGCCGTCGGCGACCGCCTTGTAGCCGGTGCCCTCGTCGAGCACCTCGACCCGGGTCTTGTCGATCACGAACGGCGCCTTGAACGTCACCGTGGGCTTGGAGAGCTGCTTGCCCTTCACGGTGATCCCGTCCAGCGAGTCCTGCGG
>JBDHZJ010000209.1:0-5063 GCA_039811825.1 Propionicimonas sp. | reverse complement strand
TGCAGGACGTGCGCCCGATGCCGCCGCTGCGCACGGTGATCGTGGGCGCGAACGGCCAGCTGGGCCGGGCCCTGCAGAAGCTGCTGCCGGGTGCGGAACTGCTCGACCTGCCCGACTTCGACTGCACGGACGCCGACGCGGTCGCGAGCTACCCGTGGCGCGGCGTCGGCACGATCGTCAACGCGGCCGCCTACACCGCGGTGGACGCGGCGGAGACCGCCGAGGGCCGGCGCGCCTGCTGGGCGTCCAACGTGACCGGGGTGGCCAACCTCTGCCGGGCGGCGGCCGCGCACCGGGCCACGCTCGTCCACGTCTCCAGCGACTACGTGTTCGACGGCACCACCGAGGTGCACACCGAGGACGAGGGCTTCAGCCCGCTCGGGGTGTACGGCCAGACGAAGGCCGCCGGGGACGCTCTGGTCGGACAGCTGGCCCGGCACTACCTGGTGCGCACGAGCTGGGTGATCGGGGACGGGCGCAACTTCGTCCGCACGATGGCCGACCTGGCCGCGAAGGGGGTCTCCCCCGGCGTCGTGGACGACCAGTTCGGCCGGCTCACCTTCACCACCACGCTGGCCGCGGGAATCGTGCACCTCCTCACCACGGGGGCGCCGTACGGCACCTACAACCTCACCAACGACGGCCCGTCGAAGTCCTGGGCACAGCTCGCCGCGCAGGTCTACGCGGCCGCAGGTCGCGATCCCGGCGACGTGCACCCGGTGACCACCTCCGAATACGGCGAGGGGAAGAGCCTTGCGCCACGACCGCAGCACTCGACCCTCGACCTCGCGAAGATCAGGGCCACGGGTTTTCCCATTCCCGACGTGGACGACGAGCTGGCCAGGTACCTCGAGGCCAACGGCTGATCTCTGCCACCGACACCGTCCGCGAGCCGACGCCGGCAGCAATACTTGGGGCGGCACAATCCACGCGAACTCACCACGACCATACCGATCGAGGGCTACCGTGCTGGCCATGAGGATGGCGCCGGGAATCGTGCTCACGATGCTTCTCGCCGGATGCTCGGCGGCACCGGCGCAGGTGGTCACCGTGACCAGGGCCCCTTCGGCGACCACGGAGGTCACCGCAGGGCCGCAGTCTGATGGCTGGAACAACGCCAAGGCATTCTCGGAGGCCGCCTTGACGGGCAACTACGACGACGCCCAGAGGTACGTGGCTCCGGGGAGCGCCGCCGATCGCTATCTGGCGCACCAGACCGCGATGGATCGTGCCATGACCGCGTCCGGGGACAGCGAGATGAGCTCGGCCGAGAACGTGACATACGACGAGGGCGCTGAGGAGGTGACGTTCAGCTATCCCAACGTCCCGACCACGACCACCTGGGAGAGCTTCGAGTACGACCCAACCGGGCTGGTGGTCAGCTGGCTCACCGATGCCTCGCGGGTGAAACTGGCCGATCGCCTGTCGAGCAAGAAGCCGGCCAGCGCCCGCACGACACGGGCGAACGTTACGTTGGTCAGCGCCTATCGGAACGACCGCGCGCTCTTCGTGGTCCTCACTGTGACGGCAAAAGACCGCACGATCATGCCCGATTGCTCACCGCTACTGGCCGAGGTGGACCACAGCCAGCGCGAGGCCACGGATTGTTTCGCTCCGGCGAGCATCCCGAAGGGGCGGTCCGCCTACGTGGCGTACACCTTCGATGGGGCGAACTCGGGCGGCACACTTCGGTACCTGATCGAGGATACGAACTGGAAGGTGTTGAACGCCGTCAAGGTCATGGTTCGCCTGGGCTCGGAGGACCCGGTGCACTGATCCATCCCCGGGTGGAACTCACGACCACGCTGTGAATCCGTGGGAGCCTTCACGCCGGTGGTCGGGGATCGCGCCCCGCCAGAGCGTCGATGACCGCGATCGCCACCAACCCGAGGCAGGCGCCCGCGGTGTTCGCAACAATGTCGGCCACGCTCGGTACCCGGTCGGGTAGGGCCACGGCCTGCAGGCTTTCGACCGCGACGCTGATCAGAAAGCAGGCAGGCAACACGACGTAGCGCAGCCGCGCGGGAAGGACCAGGGCCAGAAGCGCGGACAGCGGTACGAACAGGGCGACATTGGCCAGGAACTCGGCCTTACCGAAACTGATCGACGCGATCCCCTGGATCAGGCTGATGAGCGGACCGACGAAGGAGGTCGGCCACAGGGTCAGAACCGCACCCGCGGCGCCATACGCCAGCAGGAGGACCGCCGCCACCCGCCGCGCCGTCGGAGATACAGCCACCTCATAACCTCCTCTCCCGAGATGCCGCTGCTGAACGTCGGAAGGAAACGCGCCAGCGTGCGCGATCCCACCCGTCCGCTCAGCCGTGGGTAATCATCACGTCGAGCACCAGATCCTGTGTCATCGCGGTGTTCACGGTGACCGTATCGTCCTGGATCGATGTCGTCACGACCGTCCCGTCAGCTCTGAGCCAGGCGCTGCTGCCGGTAACCGTCCACCCCTCGGGAGCGCGGATGGTCACGGTCGCGTCCGTGTCGGCCAGGTCGGCCTGCTTGACCACGAGAAGGCGATAGTGCCAGACACCCCCGCCGTCGGACGGGTCCACGGTCGGCTCACCCAGCACCTCGGCGGCGGGCCCCGGCCGCAGCGCTCGCGGCACGACGGATCGAGCCACGACCTCGACGGTGGTTCCCCGAAAGAGCCGGAAGTAGTGGCCGAAGGTGGGCAGACCCATAGCGTCGGCGAAGGGAACCATGTCGCCGCTGTTCTCTCCCGACAGCTTCGTGTCCGGCGCGCGGTGCACGCGAACGAAGTCGCCCATCCATTGCCGGTGGGCCCCGATGAAATAGGCGCGGGTCTTCGCGTAGCCGAGCTTCAGGGTAGTCTCGGCGGAACCGTCCCCGGCAAGGACAACGGAGTATTCGAGGGTCTTGCTGACCCCGAGGTTCGACTTCCCCGGCTTCACCACCGCGTTGGCCACCGCGAGCAGGTCGGTGGTGTCGACCGGCGGATCGATCGCTCCCGCCCACCCGAGCGCTACCAGCGCGGATTGTGAGGTCGGCTCGTTCAGGTAGACCTGAATGTGCTTCTCGTTCACCGATATGGCCAGCGACTCCAGGGTTGGCAGCACTTGTTCGCTCGACATATGGGCAACCCGGGTCAGCAGTTCGGTGACCAGAGACTGCACCGAGTTCTTCCGGCCCGGAGTGTCCCCCGCCGCGTTCACCACGTTGACGAGTTGCTCCAGCACGTTCTCTGCCGTGAGCGGAACATCCGTCTCGGGCACCGTGATCGGGCCGAAGATCTCGAGCAGGCCGCGGACCATCGGAATGTCCACCGCGACGATGCCATCGACCGACGGCTGACCGAGCGTCTGCCAGAGCTCCATCATGGTTCGCGCGCTGGTCGGGAAGTCGATCCACCAGTTGGCGTCCCGAAGGCGGAAGTGCTTCAGCCAGTCCAGGCCTTCCGCCGGTGGACGCGGCAGGTCGAGGGTGTCATTGGGAAGCGTGTAGATGTTGGCGAAGGTGGTGAGGGTGAAGCCGTCCGGACCGAATTCGACCAGGCTGTAGGTGCCCATGAAACCGCCGGTTGGACGAAGCTCCGCGCCGTTCTGCGAGACCACCAGGAAGCGGTGCTGCCCGGAGAACAGGTACCGCTCCAGGTCGAGCATCGACGGGGCCAGCTGCACCAGGTCGTCCAGGGGGGCGAGCTTCTCCTTGATCTCGGTAATCGCCGACGCCAAGGGTGACACCACTCCGTCCGTGCTCAGGGCGGCCGCGCGATCGGACACGTCGATCAGCGCGGTGAGCGCGGTGTCCAGGTGCTCCGGGGCCAGCCGGATCAGCGCGTTGAGCTGGTCGTCGCCCGACACCGTGGTGACGCCCTGGAGGAGTTTCGCGCCCGCCTCGCCAGCCGTGGAGCCGTCCACGCCGATCGTGGCCAGGTCGTCCGCGGCAGCGAGCTGGCGTCCCACCCACGGAATCGCGTGCAGCCACTCCGGGCCGAGCAGTGCCCGGGCGCTGGAGAACTCGGCACCGGCGGTCTGGAAAGCCTCGATGGCGGCGGCGGGATCCTGCGGGTTCAGGCTGTCCAGGCCCGCCAGGGCGGCCGCCTTGCCCGCGGTCGCGTGGGCCTCGAACTGCCTAGCCTGGAAGAAGCCCCAGATGCCCACTGCCGCGATCACCAGGATCCCGGCGGCGAGCACCACCCAGCGCACCCTCCCCCTCATGCCAGCAACCATAGTCGGGGCATCCACGCCGGCCGTGCCCGCCTGGCGGCCCTCCGTTCACCGCCGGACCGAGCGGTTCGGTAGCGTTGCCCCATGCCACGAGTCGAGCCGTTCCCGGCCATCCGCTACGCCCCCGGCAGCGACCTGCAGCAGGTGATCGCTCCGCCGTACGACGTGTTGTCGCCGGCCGACGTCGCGGACCTGGGCGCCCGCGACCCCCACAACGTCGTGCACATCGACGTGCCCGCCGGTGGCGAGGAACGCTACGAGGTGGCCGGCCGCACCCTTGCCGAGTGGCTGGACGCGGGCGTCCTGGTCCGCGACGACGAGCCGACCCTGACCATCTACCGGATGTCGTTCACCGACGCCACCGGCGCGGACCGCACCATCGTCGGCGTGCTCTGCGGCCTGGAGGTCGTCGACCTGGACGCGGGCGGGGTGCTGCCCCACGAGCGCACCACCCCGAAGGCGTCCACCGACCGGCTCGACCTGACCCGCGCCACCGCCGCCAACCTCTCCCCCGTGTGGGGCCTGTCGCTGGCGCCCGGCCTGACCGCTGCCCTCGCCGACCTCGGCGAGCCGGTGGGCGAGATGGTCGCCGACGGCGTCGTTCACTCCGTCGAGCGGATCACCGACCCGGCCCGGATCGCGGAGATCACCGCCGTCCTCGCCGCCGACGACGTGCTGATCGCCGACGGCCACCACCGTTACTCGGTCTCGCGCAGCTACCGCGACGAGGTGCGGGCGGCCACCGGACGCGACGACACCGACGCGGAGTTCACGCTCACCTTCGTCAACGAGCTGGTCGCCGAGCAGCTCAGCATCGAGGCCATCCACCGCGTCTACACCGGCACCACCGTCGACCGGCTGCGC
>JBDHZJ010000208.1:0-5074 GCA_039811825.1 Propionicimonas sp. | reverse complement strand
CCTTCACGGTGGCGTCGACGGCGGGGGAGACGCGGTCCAGCGCGTCGTCCAGCACCGGGTGCACCTTCTCGAAGGTGTCGGAGGCGAACCGGGCCCCGCGAATACCCGCGTCCTTGATCACGGGCCGCACCCGGGAGTAGGCCTCGTCGGCGAGCTGCCCGCCCTCGCGCAGGGCCTGCTCGACATAGGGAGTGAGGTACTCGGCGGCGGTCTGGCTACCTTCCTCAACCGCGTTGAGCAACTTCTTGGTCTTCACTGTGCCTCCAGGATGCTCGAATAGCACCACCGTACCCGTAGCGAAGCCGCGAAACACAGGGATCTGCCAGTATGGGCTGACGCTCACTCGACTTGTTCCTGCGCGGGGACGCTATAGCCTGCGCAGAGTTCGGCAAGTCACCAGAAAGGACCCGGATGTCCAAGGCAACCCTGCACACCAACCATGGCGACGTCATGATCGACCTCTTCGCGGACCACGCCCCGAAGACGGTGGCGAACTTCGTCGGCCTCGCCAACGGCACCAAGGAGTACAAGGACGCGCAGACCGGCGCGACGACCACGGGCAACTTCTACGACGGGCTGACCTTCCACCGGGTCATCCCCGGCTTCATGATCCAGGGTGGCTGCCCACTGGGCACCGGGACGGGCGGTCCCGGCTACACCTTCGCCGACGAGATCCACCCCGAACTGGTGTTCAGCAAGCCCTACCTGCTGGCCATGGCCAACGCCGGGCCCGGCACCAACGGCTCCCAGTTCTTCATCACCGTGGACGCCACCCCGTGGCTGAACCGCAAGCACACGATCTTCGGCGAGGTCACCGACGAGGCGTCGAAGCGGGTCGTCGACGAGATCGCGGCGGTGCGCACCGGTCGCATGGACCGTCCCGCCGAGCCCGTCGTGATCGAGTCGGTGGAGATCACCGACTGAGGGTTGGTACGACCTCAGTCGCCGATCGAGAACGCGGCCTCGAGGTCGTGGGTGGAGTAGGCGCGGAACGCGATGTGCGTCTCCGTGCCCTCCACGCCCGGCACCTTGTTGACCTGGTCGGCCACCGTGGTGGCGACCTGGTCGATCGTCCGGACGCGAACCATCGCGATCAGGTCGACCTGGCCGGTCACCGAGTACACCTCCGAGACCCCGTCCAGGTCGGCGATCGCCTGGGCGACCTCGGGGATGCGGGCAACGTCGGCCTGGACGAACACAATCGCGGTGATCATGCGCCGATCCTAATCTGCACCGACGCCGCCGGTCCGATCCGCAGCGGCCAGCTCCAGTCGCCCTCGATCTCGATCAGCCGCACACCGGGGCGCTCCAGCCAGTCGGCGATCCGCTCGGTCTCCTCCACGATCGCCGCGGGAGCGGGCCCGGGTGGCGGGGCCACCCATTCCGCGACCGCCACCGCGTCCCGCGCGACCTGCTGCGGCACCTCCCCGGCGCGGGCGAGCGCCGCCGCGGCGAGGCGCCCGTAACGGATCACGTGGATCTCCCAGCCGGGATCGGTTCGGTACGCGGCCACGATCTGCGGGCAGCCCGCGAGGCTGGCCAGCCGGTGGTGCCGGAGCGCGGCCCTGCTGAACCCCTCCAGCCGGCCGGTGAGGACGGCGGCGTCCTCGAACCGCTCTGCCCGGACGAGCCGCCGCAGCCGCGGTTCCACGCCCCGGACGAGCGGTGCGACGTCGCTGGTCAGGCAGCCCCGCACGCGATCGGTGAGTTCGGCGTACTGCTCCGGGGTGACCGCCAGTTCGCAGGGGGCGCAGCAGCGGCCCATCCCGGCCAGGGCACACGCGCTGGTGGGCCTGCGCGGGGACAGCCGGGCGGTGCACTGACGGATCGGGAACGCGTCGTAGAGGGCGAGCATCGCCTGCTCGGCCGCGGCCCGGCGCCGGAACGGGCCGAAGTAGAGGGCTTCGTCCTCAGCGACGGCCTTCACGATCGACAGCCGCGGGAACGGCTCGCGGGTGAGCTTCAGCCAGACCTGCCGCTCGGGGAACTTGGAGCGCCGGTTGTAGCGGGGGGAGTGGGCCGCGATCAGCCGCAGCTCCAGCACGTCGGCCTCGAGCGGGGTGCGGCAGACCGTGGTCTCGACGTTCGTCGCGATCCGGACCATCTCGTCGATCCGCGGACGGGTCTCGGCCGCGGTGAAGTAGCTGGCCACCCGGCGGCGCAGGTTGCGGCTCTTCCCGACGTAGAGCACCTGGCGCAGCGGGCGTCCGTCCGGGCCGGCCAGGTCGGCGACGAACTGGTACACCCCGGGCGCGTTCGGCACGCCCTTCGCGAGACCGCGCTTCGCCCGCCGCTCGGGGGACACCTTCCGGGTGAACTCCAGCAGGTCCTCCAGCGTGTCGCAGCCGAGGTTGCCCACCCGTTCCAGCAGCCCGTGCAGCACGTCGACGGTGGCGCGGGCGTCGGACAGGGCCCGGTGGTTCGGCTGGGTGGACGCGCGGAAGTGGGCCGCGAGCGTGGCCAGCTTCACGTTCGGCACCTCGTCGCGCAGCAGCACCTGCCGGGCGAGCCCCACCGTGTCGAGCACCTCTGGGCCGGGCCACGGGTAGCCGTGCGCGGCGCACGCGCGTTTGAGGAAGCCGGTGTCGAAGCCGGCGTTGTGCGCCACCAGCACGCACCCGGCGGAGAATTCCAGGAACGACGGCAGCACCTCGGCCAGCCCCGGTGCCCCGGCGACCATGGCGTCGGTGATGCCGGTGAGCACCGCGACCAGCGCAGGGATGTGGGTGTTCGGGTTGACGAGGGTCTGGAACTCGCCGAGCACCTCGCCGCCGGACACCTTCACCGCCCCGAACTCGGTGATCGTGTCCTCGCCGGTGCTGCCCGTGGTCTCCAGGTCGACCACGCAGAACGTGACCTGCGACAGGGGCCGGCCGAGGTCGGCGAAGCTCGGCTGGGCGAGGGCTGTACTGGTCACACCCCGGACGCTAGACCGGCCCTCTGACATTCCTCGCGACTCCACCCCGCCGAGTTGTCAGAACCTCAGGTCGCCATGGCGCGCGGAAACTCTGACAACTCGGCAGAGGGGGTCAGCAGGACGGGGTGGGCAGCCGCCACAGGGCATCCCCCGCGACGGCGTAGAGGGCGTCCCCCGCGGCGGTGAGCGCGACCGCGACGCCCGGCGGGGCGGGAAGGGTGCGCCAGCCGTCCGGGCAGCCGTACTGCAGGGTGGGGCTCGCGGCGTTGGTGAGGACGGCCGGGTGCCCGTCCGCGAGGGTCACGCGTGCGCTCGCGTCGGTGTCGGACGGCGGATCGCCGGGCAGAGCGGCCGGCGTGCCCGCCGCCAGCGTGCCGTCCGCGGCGATGGTGACCGGCCAGGCCAGCGCGTGCCCGCGCGCCCAGCCGGTGAACCAGCAGGTCTCCCCGGTGGCGGGACAGGCCACGCCGGTCGCCCTCGACAGCTGGCCGCCGACCGCGGGCAGGTCGGGGACGGGCAGGTGCACCGACTGCCACTCGCCGGTCACCGTGCCGGCGAAGGCGGTCGGGGACTGCGTCAGCCCGCCGGCCAGGCCGAGTTCGTCGCCCGCGATGACCACGAGTGGTCCGAGCGTGTCCACCCCGCTGAAGCCGAGTTCCCGGTCGGGCGAGGACGCGAGGGCCGCCACGTCGCGGTCCTGCTGCGTCCAGGTGGTGCCCGTCCGCGTCCAGAGCACTCCGCGCGACCCCGTGGCGGTGGTGCGGCTGCCGACGATGACCGGCTCGCCGTCCACGACCACGGTGCCGAGCAGCGGGCCGGCGTCGTGACCGCCGAAAGTGAAGAATTCCTGAGGGCGGCTGACCAGCCGGTCCGAGGCCAGCGATCCGTCCCAGACGCTCAGCCGCGGGTTCGCGTGGGCCCCGCCGATCGCCCTCCCGATCGCGTACACGTCGTCGCCCGCTGCGGTCACGTCGACCAGGTCGGCCACCTGCGCGTAGGGGTCCGATGTGACCGGCTCCACCTCGCCGGTCACCGCACCCGCCTGCACCCGGAGCAGCCGGGGCCCGGGCTCCGTAGGGGTCACTCCGCCGACCAGCAGCTCCGTCCCCGTCGCCGCCAGCGATGCCGGACGTACCCCGGTGGGCAGGTCCACCTGCTGCCAGGCGGGCTCGGGCTGCGGCGCCGCGGCAGTGCAGCCGGCCAGCAGCACCAGGGCCGCAACGGGGGCCAGGATCCGCCGGAACACCCGCCAAGGCTAGGCGAGAGCGGTCCGGGCCGGGAACTGTCAGAGGCGGGCGTCACGATATGGGCATGGACGTACTACATGTCGATTGCGGCACCTGCCGGGCGCGCGGCCCGGCCTGCGCCGACTGTGTGGTGTCGGTGCTGCTGGGGCCGGTGCCGGACGCGTTGGTGCTCGACGACGACGAGCAGGCCGCACTGCGCGCGATGGCGGATTCCGGCCTGCTGCCCCCGCTGCGCCTGGTGCGCGCGGAGTCCCACTCGGGGAGGGAGGTATCAGGCACCGGCTGATCGACCTCCGACCTCACGGGCCGGGTCGGTGCGACTTGTCCGGGGCTCCTACAGTGGTCGCCCTGCGGGGGAGCCGCGGCCCCGGAAGGATCAGTCACCCATTTGGTGGACACGAGTTGCCTTCCTGAGCCCCCTCCCTTAGGATTTTCTCAGTTTTGTTTCAGCGGGAGGGTGACACATGGGGGCACGGCAGGGCGCGCGCAACGCGATCGCCGTGGTGACGGCCACCCTGATCCTCTTCGGCGGCCAGATCGCCACCCCCGCCGAGGCGACCCCGCCGTCGCCGACCCCGTCCCCGTCGCCCACCTCGACCACCGCAGCCAAGCTGGCCGACGCCAAGGAGAAGGTGCAGGCGCTGGAGGAGCAGGCGAGCGAACTCGGGGAGCAGTACGACCAGGCCGCGCAACTGCTCGACGAGAGCAAGCAGCGGCTGAGGGTGCTCGAGGCAGACATCGCCACCCAGCAGGCCAAGGTCGACGAGCTCGGCGACCAGGTGCGTGCGATCGCGCTGATCCAGTTCCGCAACCGCGAGGTCGACCCGACCGTACAGATCTTCACCAGCGGCGACCCGAACACGATGCTCGACCGGCTGTCCACCGCGGACAAGGTCGACCAGGACATGAA
>JBDHZJ010000207.1:0-5076 GCA_039811825.1 Propionicimonas sp. | reverse complement strand
GAGAGCCAGATCACCCAGCGCATCTCCGAGCGCGACTCGCTGGTCGCCCAGCAGCGCGCGCTGGCCGGACGCGTCGCCAGCTCACCGATCACGATCAGCCTGACCACGCCGGCCCCGGCCGGCGAACTCGAGACGACGGGCTTCCTCGGTGGCCTGCTCGCCGGCTGGAACGCCCTCGTTTCCAGCAGCAGGGTGCTGATGACGATCGTCGGCGGGGTGCTCCCGTTCGCTGCGGTCGTCGCGATCATCGTCGTTCCGGTGATCTTCTGGCGGCGGCGGGTGCGGGCCAGGGCGGCAGGCGCGGCCGGGTCCGGGCCGGTCAGTCCGTCCGGGCAGGACCCGGATCAGCCCGGTCCGGACGCGTAGGCGCGAGAACGTGTCCCCCTTCGGGGGGACAGACGCGGAGGGTGGCTGTTCCGTAGCATGAACACTGCAGGGGGGGAGCAGCCGCTCGCTGTTGCGAGGCCATTCGGCCCGGAGCGACTGACCTGAGGAGTACCAAACTCGCAGCACACGTCATTGGGGCGGACGGACCGGTTGGTCCGTCCGCCCCAAACGTTTGCGCGGCGCGGCACCCCGATGGGCTCACTCCACGGCGGAGGTGTCCACGAGCCCCGCGTCCACCAGGCGGCCGCCGGAGTAGGCGCCGACCGCGACCTCACCCGATGCGATGCCCGGGAGCCGCCGCGAGGTGTCCCGGTCCACCCGTAGCGCCAACTGGCCCGCGAGTTCGGGGTGGGCGGCCACCACGGCGTCCGGCAACCCACGCGGGTCGTAGGAGAGCACCGCCGAGTCGCCGCCGGTGATGTCCTCGGCGTCCACCTCGAGGGCGCCGGTCGCGCCCCAGGCCAGGCGGAACTCCAGCCGGGACGGGTCGACGGCCAGGGCGTCGACGGGCCAGGCGACCAGGCCGGGAGACACCCAGGTGCCGCGCACCTCGGCGAGGCTCGGCTCGGTGGTCGGGCGTGTGACCGCCGTCGACACCGAGTGCGTGGACAGCTCGTAGTTCACCCGGACGATCAGGCCGTCCGACGGCACCGTGACCGTGACGTTGCCGGCCGGGTAGGACTCGTCCCAGCCGAGGTTGTGCGCGACCTTGAACTCGTACGTGCCGGCGGGAAGTTCACTGGTGGCCCAGGTGTAGGTGCCGTCGCCGTCCGGGTCCTCCAGCCAGGGACGCATGCACTCCGGTACCCAGTCGGCGCCGCACCCGAGCGCGGCGTTCCAGCTGCCCGGCGCCGTGATGATCGGCCCCTCGGCGTCGGAGGTCACCCAGTGGGTGCGGTGGTCGTAGTAGAACCTGACCGGGCCACCGGTCAGCTTCAGCGGGATGTTCGCCCCGTTCTTCACGGCGTTGGCGCCGTAGTTCTCGTCCCAGGTCTTGTCGATCGCGACCTTGTACGCGTAGGCGGCGGCGGGCAGCGTATAGGTGCCCTTCCAGATCTGGTCCTTGGGGTCGAGGGTCAGCTGGGCCTGCTCGCAGGCCGGATCCCAGTCGTCGGCACAGCCCATCTCGCTGTTCAGGTCGCCGGGCACGCTGACCGCGGCCGGCTGGCTGACCGGACCCACCGTGCCGGTGTCGCCGCCGGACGCCTCGGGCGTGCCCACGATCCCGTACGAGGCGGACGCGGAGACGTGCCCGGCCGCGTCCTTCACGACGACCCGGTACTCCAGCAGCGTGCCCATCGGGTAGCCGGACACGTCGTGGAACACCCGGTACGGAGCGTTGTCGTCGGTGCCCAACGGCTGCCACGTCGTGGTGCCGACCGGGCGGAACCAGAAGCTCGCCTGCGCGAACTCGTTCGAGTTCAGTTCGGCCGAGATCTCGGCGCGACCGCCGACCACGCCGCCCGGCGCGGGCGCGGTCACGGTGGCCGCGAGGGGACGCCGACTGACGTCCAGGTGGCTGTTGGTCCGGTAGACCACCGCGGACAGTGCGGGCACGGTGACCGTGATCCGGGCGTCGCGGCCCGTGCGCAGCGACCCGCGCGCGCCGTACAGCGCGGAGAACCGGGCGTTGGCGTTGAACGTGTCGAAGGTCGCCCGCTTCGCCGTGGTGGCGTTGTTCAGGGCCACCACGTACTCGGCGCCCGTCCGCGAGTCGATCCTCGAGAACGCGTAGATGCCCGCCTTCGACGAGGCGTACCGGTGCACCTGGGCGCCGTCGGCCAGGGCCGGGTTGGCCGCCCGCAGCTTCGCCAGGTCACGGATGAACCGGTACAGCGGCGCGGAGGGGTCGAAACGGGCCTTCGACCCGGAGCTGCCACCGAGCACGTCCTCCGAGGCGTACTGCGCGGTCTGCGTGGCGAACATGTCCTGCCGTGCGTCCTTGTCGCCGCCGGCGCCGATGAAGCCCTGCTCGTCGCCGTAGTAGGTGATCGGCTGGCCGCGGGTGAGGTACATCAGGGCGTCCGCCAGTTGCACCCGCTTCATCAGGTCGGCGTCGTCACTGATCCCGCCGGCCCGGAGCAGGTAGGCGATCCGGCCCATGTCGTGGTTCCCCAGGAACGTCGGCAACTGGTAGGCGTTGGAGTCGGTGTCGGTGTAGTAGTCGTCATCGGCGTACAGGTCCCGCAGGCCCGTGGTGGCCTTGCCGAGCGCGAACGCCTGCGCCTGCGCCTGGAACCCGAAGTCGAGGGTCGCGGGCAGCTTCGCCGTGGTCGAGTACGTGCTCATGAACGACGGACGGGCGTCGTAGACCTCGCCGAACATGAAGAAGTCAGGGTTGCCGATGCGCTTCGCCTCGGCCTGCATGGCGGGGCCGAACTCCTGCCAGAACGGGATGTCGACGTGTTTGACGGTGTCGATCCGGAAGCCGTCGATGCCGAGGTCGACCCACGCCTTGTAGACGTCGATCATGCCGTCGACGACCTCGGGGTTCTCGGTGAACAGGTCGTCGAGGCCAATGAAGTCGCCGTACTCGCTGGACTCGCCGGCGAAGGTCGAGTCGCCGCGGTTGTGGTACAGCGTGCGGTCGTTCAGCCACGCCGGGGTCTTCGCGGTCGCGTCCTCGGGGGTGTCGAACACCGGGTGGTACGGGAAGGACGTGTCCACGTCCAGCGTCGGGAAGTCCGGCGAGCCCGCGACCGCTGCCGGGTCGAAGACCTTGCCGTCGGCGTCGGTGTAGGGCCGGTCGCTGGTCGGGATGTAGGTGTAGGTCTTCTCGGCGTAGTCGATCACGTCCGCGGTGTGGTTGGTGATGATGTCGAAGAACACCTTCATGCCCCTGGCGTGGGCGGCCTTGATCAGGTTCTTCATGTCCTGGTTCGTGCCCAGGTGCGGGTCGATCGTGGTGAAGTCGGTGATCCAGTAGCCGTGGTAGCCGGCGCTCTCGTTCCCGGCCGTGCCCTGCACGGGCTTGTTGGTGAAGGACGGGGTGAGCCAGATCGCGGTGGTGCCCAGGCCCTTGATGTAGTCGAGTTCGTTGATCACGCCTTTGAGGTCGCCGCCGTGGTAGAAGCCCTTGTCGGTGGGGTCGAAGCCGGTGTCGAGGCGGCCACCGGTGAGCCCGCCGGTGTCGTTGGCGGTGTCGCCGTTGGCGAACCGGTCGGCCATCAGGAAGTAGTAGCGCTCGTCGGTGAGCGGCTGGCGCAGCGAGTTCCGGGCCAGCTTGCGGTCCGCCGGCGTGGTGGCGCCGCTCAGGTTCACCGGCTGGATGCCGATCCGGTGGGTGTCGGAGTCGAAGCTGAACACCAGGTCGGCTGCTCCGACCAGGCTCAGCGGGATGTTCGCGCCCCCTGCGACCCCGCCGGCGCCGTAGTTGGTGTCCCAGCTGTCGTTGACGGCGATCTTGAACTCCCACTCCCCGGCGGGGACGTGGAAGGTGGACTGCCACGTGGTGGTGCCCTCGACCGGGCTCAGGTGGGTGGCCGCACAGTCGGGCTGCCAGTCGCCGGGGCAGCCGAGTTCGCTCTGCAGCGACCCGGCCACGGTGACCGCTGTGGTCTCGGCCCGCGCAGGCGTGGCCCCGGCGACCAGGAAGCCGGAGGCGAGGACGGCGGTGAGCAGGAGGTTGAGGAGGGGACGGCGCATTCGAAGGCTCCTTCGCGATCGAAGCGGTGGCGGCCGCTGTGGGGTGACTCCGGCAGCCTAACCGGCGCGTCCGACATCAGGAAGAGGGAGGGTTGCTGCGGTCCGGCCCGGTCAGGACCGCCACCACGGGCCGGGACAGCAGGAGCACGAGCCGTGACCGGTCCGGCGGCCCGGCCACTGGCCGACCCCGATTACACCTCGGGTGTCAGCCCGAGCCGTTATCGTGGCGCGGTGCACAAGCTGACCGTGGCGCAGGGGACGGCGCTGAGCGCCGGGGCCGTGCTCGGCGCCGGGGTGATCGCGCTCCCCGCGGTCGCGGACGCGCTGGCCGGCCCGGCGTCGCTGGTGGCGTGGCTGGCGCTGGTGCTGCTCTCGGCGCCGCTGGCGTGGGTCTTCGGCCAGCTCGGCGCGCGGTTCCCCGATGGCGGCGGCGTGTCCGGCTACGTCCGCCGCGCGTTCGGCACGCGGGCCGCGGACGCGGTCGGGTGGATCTTCTACTTCGCCGTGCCGCTCGGCGCGCCGGCGGCGTGCTCGTTCGCCGCGGGCTACGTCGCGGACGCCGTGGGCGGCGGCCAGGCGACCCGGTTGCTCACCTTCGTCGGCATCGTGGGCGTGGTGTTCGGGATGAACTGGGCGGGCCTCCACGTGTCCGGACGGGTCCAGCTCGTGCTCTCGGCGTCCCTCGCGGTGCTGCTGCTCGTCACCGTGGTCGCCGCGCTCCCGCACGCGGACCTGGCCAACCTGACCCCGTTCGCCCCCGCGGGCTGGGGCGCCGTCGGCTCGGCCGCTGCACTGCTGGTGTGGGCGTTCGCGGGCTGGGAGGCGGTCTCCTCGCTCTCGCCCGACTACGCCGATCCCCGCCGGGACGTGCCGCGGGCGACGATGCTGGCCGTGGTGGTGGTCGGGGTGCTGTACCTGTCGATCGCCTGGGCGAGCGTGGTGGTGCTCGGGCCGTCGCTGGCCACGAGCCAGGCTCCGCTGGCGGACCTGCTCGCGATGGGCTTCGGCGAGGCCGCCCGTCCGGTGATCGCGGTGGTCGCCGTG
>JBDHZJ010000206.1:0-5122 GCA_039811825.1 Propionicimonas sp. | reverse complement strand
CCGCCCACGATGATGTAGAGCACCGGGGCGATGCAGATCGCGATCAGCACGGTCGCGATCAGGTAGGTGGTGGGGCTGCCCCAGTTGGCGCCGGAGCGGCTGGTGCGGCGCGCGCGGCGTCCGCCGGCGGGTCGTGCGGTGAGGGCTGCCTGGGACATCACGCGTCCGCCTTTCCGGACTTCTCGGTGAGCGCACCCTCGGTGTCGCGCCGCAGCACGAACCGCTGGTAGGTCAGGGCGATCACCAGCGAGATCAGGAAGATCACGACCGCGACCGCGTTGCCGTAGCCGTAGTTGCCGGCGAGCCGGCCCTCGCGGACCATGTAGGTCGCCATGGTGGACGTGCCTGCCGTGGCCGAGACGTACTGGCCCCAGATGATGTAGACGAGGTCGAACAGCTGCAGGGAGCCGATGATCGACAGGAACGCCCACACCCGGATCGTCGGGCCGAGCAGCGGGAGGGTGATCCAGCGCTGGATCTGCCAGTAGGACGCGCCGTCGATGGCGGCGGCCTCGTACAGCTCGTCCGGGATGCCCTGCATGCCGGCGAGCATCAGGATCACCGCGAACCCGATGTACTTCCAGGAGATGATCACCATCAGGGTCCAGATGGCGATGTCCGGGTCGGCGATCCAGTCGGTGGCCATCCAGCCGAGGCCCATCTTGGCCAGCAGGTCGTTCAGGGCGCCCTGGTACTGCAGCATCAGGCTCCAGCCGGTGCCCACGATCACCTCGGAGATCACGTAGGGCACGAAGATCAGGACGCGGATCAGCGAGCGTCCCCGGATGTTCTGGTTGAGTAGCAGCGCGAAGGCGATCGCCGCCGGCCCCTGCATGATCAGCGACATCACGAGGATGAACCCGTTGTGCTGCAGCGCGTCCAGGAAGGCCTGGTCGGTGAAGATCACCGCGTAGTTCTGCAGCCCGATGAACTGCTTGGGCGGCCCGAACCCCTTCCAGCGGAAGAAGCCGTAGTAGGCCGCCATGAAGACGGGGAAGATCACGAAGGCCAGGAACATCACGATCGCCGGTCCGGAGAGGATCGCGATCTCGAGGCGCTGGCGCCACGCTGCCCTGGCCCGGCCGGACCGGGGCGACGCCGTGGCGCCGCCCCGGACCGATGGGGAACCTGACGAGCGTTGCGGCAGTGCGTTCACTGTGTCGCTCATGAGGTCCGTTATCCCTTTGCTGCCGCCGACTTCACCGCTTCGACGATGTCGGCCGGCGTGCCCTTGCCGGCGAGCATGTTCACCACGCCGCCGTTCAGGGCGTTGCCGACGTTCTGGCCGTACATGGTGTCCAGCCACAGCATCACGTAGGACGCGTTGTTGTACGCGGCGAGCACGTCCTTCAGGGCGGGGTCGGTCACCACGCCCTGCGCCTCCTGGCTGGCCGGCAGGGTCTGGAACGCGGTCGCGTAGCCCTCCTGGTTGGCCTTGCTGGCGATGAAGTTCAGGAACTCCACGCACTCGGCGGGGGCGCCCTCGCGGCACGCGAACCCGTCCGAGCCGCCCATCATGGCGCTCGGGTCACCGGCACCGCTGCTCACCGCGGGGAACGGGAACCAGCCCAGGTCCTCCAGCGACGTGCCGCTCGGGGTCAGGGACGCGACCACGCCCGGCTCCCAGGCGCCCATCAGCTCCATCGCGGCCTTGTGGTTGGCCAGCATGCCCGCCGAGCTGCCCGCGCCCTGCTGGGCCGAGGTGGTCAGGAAGCCCTTGTTGAACGGGTCGGTGTCGGCGAACGCCTTCAGGTCCTCGCCGGCCTTGGTCCAGCACGGGTCGGAGAAGTCCTTGCTCGCCGCGGCGGCGTCCATCACGTCCTTGGAGCAGTCGCGCAGGGCCATGAAGTAGTACCAGTGCGCGGCCGGCCAGGCGTCCTTGCCGCCCAGCGCGATCGGGG
This sequence comes from Propionicimonas sp., assembly GCA_039811825.1. Lineage (GTDB taxonomy): Bacteria > Actinomycetota > Actinomycetes > Propionibacteriales > Propionibacteriaceae > Propionicimonas. Next base: position 3,221 of record JBDHZJ010000206.1, on the reverse strand, counting down.
TGATCCCGGCGGCCTTCAGCTTGGTGATGGCTGCGTCGAGCTCCTCGAAGGTGGTCGGGGTGTTCTCGATGCCGGCCTTGGCGAACAGGTCCTTGCTGTAGAAGATGCCGCCGGGCAGCACCGAGGTGGGCATGCCGTAGATCCGGCCGTCGACGGTGAAGGCGCTGAAGATCGCGTCACCGTAGGCGGACTTCACGTCGGCGCTGATCTGGTCGGTGACGTCCATCACCTGGCCGGCTGCCACGACGTCCGCGAGCTTGCCGCCGCCGCGTGCCATGAAGATGGTCGGATCGCCGCCGCCGGAGTTGAGCGCGGTCTGCAGCTTGCCGTCCATGTCCTCGTTCTGGATGGCCTGGATGTTGATGGTCACGTTCGGGTGCTCCTTCTCGAACGCCGCGACCGTGTCCTCCCAGTACTGCTTGCCGTCACCCGTGGTGGAGTTGTGCCAGAACGACATCGTGACCGGGGCGTTGCTGTCCCCGGACGCCGAGCCCGAGCTGGTGGCGCCGCCGCTGCACCCGGCGGCAAGGAGGGCGACACTCGCGCTGAGAGCGACCAGTGCCGTGCCCTTGACTGTCTTCTTCATCGAGACCTCTCAGTCCTCCTCGACTGCGACAGGGGTTCCTGCCATGGGGATCCTGACACCGCCGCCGGAGCCGTGTCAAACGTTTTCGATAACGTTTTCCAAACGTTACGTGATGCCCGCCGGTCGCATGGGCTACCGTTACCGCCGTGACCGTAAGTGCTGGCAGGCCCCGCCGCTCCGTGCCGCGGTCGCACGCGCCGAGGGTGACGATCATCGATGTCGCCAAGGTGGCGGGGGTCTCGGTCTCGACCGTCTCCAAGGTGATCAACGACCGCTACGGCGTGGCGCCGGAGACTTACGACAAGGTGATGGACGTGGTGGCCGAGCTCGGCTACGAGTCCTCGCTGGTGGCAAGCAGCCTGCGCCGGCGCAGCACCAACGTGATCGGCATCCTGGTCCCGGAGTTCGAGCCCTTCTCGACCGAACTGCTCAAGGGCATCTCCAGCGCCGTGGAGGGCACGGGGTACGAGTTGCTCGCCTACTCCGGCGACCAGGGGCACAACGTGGTGGGCTGGGAGCGGCGTTCGCTGTCCCGGCTGGCCGGCACCCTGATCGAGGGAGCGGTGATCGTGGCGCCGACGGCCACCGTGGTCGATGCCACGATCCCGGTGGTGGCGATCGACCCGCACACCGGACGCACCGGCCCCAGCACGATCGAGTCCGACAACGTCGCGGGTGCCCGGGCCGCCACCGAACACCTGATCGGCCTCGGCCACCGGCGGATCGCGCACGTGCGCGGCCGCACCGACCTGGTCTCAGCGCGGCAGCGCGAGCAGGGCTACCGGGACGCGCTCGAGGCGGCCGGGCTGCCGTTCGACCCCGACCTGGTCCGGGTCGGTGGCTACCGCGCCGCCGAGACCACGGACGCCGCCCGCGAGCTGCTCACCCGTCCGGACCGGCCGACGGGGGTGTTCGCCGCGAACGACCTGTCGGCGATCCGCGTGCTCGAGGTCGCGGCCGAACTCGGCCTGCGCGTCCCCGAAGACGTCTCCGTGGTCGGCTACGACAACGTCCCGGAGGCCGCCAGCGCCGTCCCGCCGCTGACCACGGTCGCCCAGCCGATGCACCAGATGGGCGCCGAGGCGGTCCGGATCCTGCTCGGCCTGCTCTCCGGGGAGACCGGGGAGGAGCACCTGCGCCTGCCCGCCACGCTGGTCGTCCGCGCGAGCACCGCGCCCCCGTCCCGGTGACGCGAAAAGGAACCGTCCCCGATTCGCGTCGACGTGGAATGGGGACGGTTCCTTTCCACGTCGCCGGTGCGGTTCCCGGCGTGGGCTGGTCGAGCCTGTCGAGACCTGATGGGATGGGCCCCGAACACCTGAACGGAGACCTCGATGGGTACTGACCTCGGAACCCCGGCCGCGACCGGGCTGCGCATCCTCGTGCTCGGCGGCACCGGAGTGATCAGCTCGGGGGTGGTGCGACGCGCCGTCGAGCAGGGGCACCGGGTGACGGTGCTGAACCGGGGCGTGAACCGCGCCGGTGCCGTGCACGAGCCGCCGGCCGGCGTCCGGTCGCTCGTCGCCGACCTGAGGGACGCCGACGCCGTCCGCGCGGCGGTGGGCAGTGAGGAGTTCGACGTGGTGGCGTCGTTCCTCGCCTTCGTCCCCGGCCACGTACGGGCGGACCTCGACATCTTCGCCGGCCGCACCGGGCAGTACGTCTTCATCAGCTCGGCCTCGGCGTACCAGACCCCGCCCGCGCGGCTGCCGGTGGTCGAGTCGACGCCGCTGCGCAACCCGTTCTGGCAGTACTCGCGGGACAAGATCGCCTGCGAGGACCTGCTCGTGGCGGAGTACCGGGAGACCGGCCTGCCGGTGACGATCGTGCGGCCGTCCCATACCTACGACGCGACGCTGGTGCCGTTCGACGGCGGTTGGACGGTGGTGGAGCGGATGCGCCGCGGCCTGCCGGTCGTCGTGCCCGGCGACGGCACCTCGCTGTGGACGCTCACCCACACCCGCGACTTCGCCCGCGCCTTCGTCGGCCTGCTCGGTGACCCCCGGACGCTCGGCCAGGCGTTCCACATCACCGCCGACTACGGCATGCCCTGGAACGAGATCTACACCACGCTGGGCCACGCCGCGGGCGTCGAACCCACCCTGGTGCACGTCCCCTCGGAGCGGATCGCGGCGCTGGAGCCCGAGGTGGGCGCCGGGCTGATCGGAGACAAGTCGAACTCGATGGTGTTCGACAACAGCCTGGTCCGCAGCATCGTGCCGGGCTGGCACGCCACGACGCCGTTCGCGCAGGGCGCGCGGGAGATGGTGGAGTGGCACGACGCCGACGCGTCGCGGCGCGCCGTGGACCCGCGGATGGACGCGTTCTTCGACCGCCTGGTGGCCGAAACAGGACGCTGAGGCACCGGACGCGACACGGCCCCGGCCCGGGGATCTCCCGGGACGGGGCCGTGGTGCTCCTGCGGTGGCGGCCCGGCGCGGTCGCGGATCACTGCAGGTTCCGGTACAGCATCGCCTGGTTGAAGTACAACCGGTTGCTGTCCAGGCGGAGCTGCTCGCGCTCGAACTCGGCCTGCTGCCGGGCCCGGTCGCGAAGCCGCTCCTCGCGAGCCTGACGGCGCTGGAGCCGAGCAACCTCGCGGGCCTCCGCGTGCCCGGCCCACTCGACCAGGGCG
>JBDHZJ010000205.1:0-5134 GCA_039811825.1 Propionicimonas sp. | reverse complement strand
GGCGTTCGGCGCGAGTAGGGTCGGGGGTGGATCCCGAGGAGGTAGACAGATGGCCGACCTGAGCGGCAAGAAGGTGGCGTTCCTGCTCAAGCGGGGCGTCGAGCAGCCCGAGCTCACTGAACCGTGGGCGACGCTGGAGAGCGCCGGCGCGCAGCCCGTCCTGGTCTCTGAGGAGCCCGGCACGATCACCGCGCTGATCCACGACTGGGACCGCGGCGACGACTTCGCCGTCGACCTCACGCTCGACGAGGCGAACCCGGACGACTACGACGCGCTCGTGCTGCCCGGCGGCACCCTGAACGCCGACAAGATCCGGACCAACCCGAAGGCGATCGCGTTCGTCCGGGCCTTCATGGACGCCGGCAAGCCGGTCGCCTCGATCTGCCACGGGCCGTGGATCCTGATCGAGGCCGGCGCCGTGCCCGGACGGACCCTCACCTCCACCACCCGGATCGCCACCGACCTGCGCAACGCCGGAGCGACCTGGGTCGACCAGGAGGTGGTCGTGGACGGGAACCTGCTCACCAGCCGCAGCCCGCGCGACCTGCCCGCGTTCAACGCCGCCCTGGTCGAGGCGGTCGCGCAGGCGTAGCGGGGGTACCCTCGCTGCGTGACCCGGGAGGACCTCGCGAACCTGGCGCTGCTGCGTCGCGCCCGTGACCTGATGGACCGCGAGTTCGCGCGTCCGCTGGACGTCGCCGAGGTCGCCCGCACGGCGCTGATGTCGCCGGCGCACTTCACCCGGCAGTTCCGGGCCGCATACGGCGAGACGCCCTACTCCTACCTGATGACCCGGCGGATCGAGCGGGCGAAGGCGCTGCTGCGGGCCGGCGAGCTGAGTGTCACCGAGGTGTGCCTGGCGGTCGGCTGTTCCTCGCTCGGGTCGTTCAGCGCCCGGTTCACCGAGGTGGTCGGCGAGACCCCGACCGCCTACCGTGCCCGCAACCACGAGGCGCTCGCCCGGACGCCCGGGTGCCTGGCCCGGCAGGTCGACCGGCCACACCGGAGGTCGAGCAGGATCGGAGAAGCGCCGACGCCCGCGAGTGCCTAGGTTGGGCGCATGGACCTCACCCTTTCCACCTGCTTCGTGCAGGTCACCGACCCGGACGCGGCGCTCGCCTTCTACCACGACACCCTCGGCCTTGAGGTGTTCAACGACGTCGCCAAGGGCGACGCCCGCTGGATCACGATCGGCTCGCCGGCCCAGCCCGGGGTCGTGCTCGTGATCACGAACTTCGTGAACGGCAGCCCGGAGGACACCGACACGGTGGCTGCGCTGGTCGCCAAGGGCGCGATGGGCGGCGTCCACTTCCACACCGCCGACCTCGACGCCGCCTTCGCCCGGATCAGCGCCGCTGGCGCCGAGGTGGTCTCCGAGCCCGCCGACCAGCCGTGGGGGACGCGGGACTGCGCGGTGCGCGACCCGTCCGGCAACCTGGTCCGGATCGACCAGCCGCCGGCCGCCTGGGGCTGAGCGCGGCTCAGCCCACCCGGAGCCGGTACCAGCCGTTCACGGCGGCCCGGTGCCAGCTCGCCGGCAGCAGCCCGCGCAGCACGTGGTCGCCGCGCCGGGCCAGCGGCAGCAGCGCCGGAGCGAGCCGCCGGCCCCGCGAGGGGATCGCGGACGAGGCGGCCGGATCCCTCGCGATCGCGGGCATCCCGGCCCGAGCGCTGCGCACGGCCACGCGTCCGCTCAGGTAGGCACCCGCGGCCACCCGGCGGCCGGGCCGCTCGTGCGGGTCGACGTCGGCGAGTTCGGTGACCCGGTCGACGATCCGTGCCACCGGGGGCACCCCGCCGCCGACGAACACGTCCCCCAGCCAGGCGGGATCAGCGGTGGGGATCCGGTCGGCCGTGACCTCGTCGAATGTGGCTAGCAGGCCCGAGGGCATCAGCACCTGGTTGCCGTGCTTCTCGTGGATGCCGAAGTCGGAGACGAAGACCGTCCGCACCCCCTGCCCGATCGCCTCCAGGCCCGCGGTCGACGACACCGTGAGCAGCAGGTCGGTGCGGGGCAACAGGTCGGTGATCCGCTCGTAGGTGATCGCGAAGTTGGGCGGGGCCGTGCCCAGTCGCCGGACCAGCGTCTCCGGATGGTCCTGCATCACGTGGAACGTGCCTTCCCCGGGACGGTGGCGGGGCTTCAGCAGCACGGTCCGGCCGGGGTGGGTCGCCGCGTAGTCGAGCAGCCGCTGGTAGGCGTAGGCGCGATCCCAGCGGAACCCCGGCACCGTCGGCTGGTCGGCGAACACCACCGTGCGGATCGGCCCGCTCCCGACCGGTGCCGGCCGATCCGGCAGCAGGGGCAGGCCGCTGAGCAGCAGGTTGTCCGGGGCGATGCCGAGCCGGCGTCCGGCGTCGATGAACTCGCGCAGGTTGTCGGCCGAGTTCACCGCGATCACGTCCGAACCGGCGCGGTCCAGGTAGCCGGCGACGAGCTTCTCGATGATGATGCCGACCCAGCCGGTGACCACCACCGGCTCGTGGCCGCCCGGGGACTCCCGGCGCTGCAGTTCCCACTCGTCGGTGAAGCGGGCCGCGAGCGTGCCCTGGATGGCCAGCACGACGCAGTCGACCTCGCGGGCGCGCCGCAGCAGGTCCGCCCAGCGCATCCGCTCGACGGCGACGGCGCCGGCCGCGGCGACCTGGTCCGCCGACAGTGAGTGCCGGACGTCGGTGGGCACGACCACCGTGTACCGCCACCCCCGGGCGGCGAACTCGGCGGCGATCGTCATCGCCCACTTCAGCTGCGAGTCGTAGGCAGCGACCAGCACGACCTGCCGGGCCATCCGCGCTCCTCCCGTCCGGGCTCTGAGCCGACGCTAGGCCGCGCGGGTGAACGGCAGCCGGCGCCGAGGCAGCCGGCACCTGAACGCCGTCCGGACGGACGCCGGCCCGCGACCGGGTGGTGCGGTCGCGGGCCGGCGGGGTGGTTGTGCCCTACTTCTTGATCGAGAAGAAGGCCTCAGCGCTCCCGGTCATCACGCCGGGACCCTCCCAGCTGAAGTAGCGCCGGGTGGAGCCCTTGGTGCGCTTGTAGTGCAGCACGCCGAGCACCTCGCTGGCCGACTGGGTGTCCGCCAGGCTGGCGATCAGGTCGTCGAAGCTCGAGTACTCCTCGTAGTACCAGTCGTCGCACTCGTCGTCCTCGCACGAGTCCCAGGAGTCGACGGCGGGCGTGACCGAGAACCAGCCGCTGCGGCGCGCCTTCTTCGCCAGCTTGAAGCTCACCGGGTCGCCGGTGCTCACCTCGCTGGTGGCCTTGCCGTTCTTCTGCATCGTGTACTCCGGACGGACCTGGTACGTCGAGCCGGCCTTCAGCCGGAGCCCGTCCAGCGAGCCCCACGCACCGGTCGGGTCCTGCACCTGGACGCCGGACGCCGCGTAGGTGAGCATGTCCGCGCTGAGCAGTTGGACGGTGACCTGGACGCTGTCGATGGTGACGTCCTCGAACTCGTTGTCGCTGATCGCCCACACGTCGTTGGCCGGGTACTCGCCGGCGTACTCGCCGAACCAGTAGTCGTCGGCGACCACCTGCGTGTTGGTCAGGGTGCCGGTCGTCCCGTCGGCGCGGGTGTAGGCGATGGTCCAGGAGACCTTGCCGGTGCCGGAGTACCACTCGTCGAGCTGCTCGTAGGTGGCCTGGGTGGTCAGGGAGGCCACCGCGCTCGCGCCGACCTCCGGGTTGATCACGTCGGAGTGGTAGGTGGCGACCTCGGCGCCGGAGGCGTCCTGCACGGCCACGTCCACGCCGTAGGAGGTGACGTCACCGATGGTGCCGCGGATGCCCACCGTCCGGTCCTGGGTGATCATGCCGATCGGGTCGCCGATCCGGGAGATCTGCTTGTAGGAGCCGTACCAGCCGGTGCCGTCGGGCACGATCAGCGCGGTCGAGGCGTTCGCCATGCCGAGCAGGGTCTTGCCGATGGCGTCCATCGGGTGCCCGAACGCGTAGACCGTGTCGCCGCAGATGGCCGTGACGGTGCCGATCGCGCCGGCGATCAGGTCGCCGCTGGCGTACAGCGCGGCGACGGACCCGCCCGCGACGAGCGGCTCCGTGACGTTCCGCTGCGCGGCGGCCGGCAGGAAGCTGCGGCTGCGCAGGGTGCTCGCGGACTTCGCGGTCTTCGGGGTGCGGGCGAGGGTGAGGTTCGTGAGCTCGTTGGCCCGGGTGCCGGCGGGCCCGGCGACGTTCACGGTCTTCACCTGCGACAGGCTGGCGCCGGCCAGGTTCGTCCCGGCGACGGTGGTGCCGGCCGAGGTCACCTTGAGCTTGTCCTTGTTGATCTTCATCGTGGACGCCGTGCCGAGCGCGGTGCTGCCGATGGACTTCATGTACTCGGCGGGCGTGACGCCGGCCACGGGGAGGTTGTCCCAGTTGAGGCTGTAGGCGACCGCGCCGATCAGCTTGCCGTCGGTGGTGTAGACCGGCGAGCCGGACATGCCGGCCCAGATGCCGGCGGCCTTCAGGCCGTCCGCGCCGGTGCCGTCGATCACGTCGCTGTGCAGCCGGAACAACAGCATGTCCTTGCCCTTGCCGAGGGCGTCGGCGATGTAGCCGATGTAGGAGCCCGTGAACTCGTCCGGCGTGGTGCCCTTGGTGACGGAGAGGCCGGTGACGGCGGTGCCCGCGTCGAAGGCCTCGACGTCGGCGACCGGCGCGTAGGGCTGGGTGTTGTCGGAGCAGAAGTAGCTCTCCGCTGCGTGGGCGGCGGGAGCGCCGCTGATGCTCAGGCCGACACCGAGCGCGGCGGCGGCGACCCCGGCGACGAGCCGGGTGATCGGGGAGTTGGCTCCCCGCAGGAGCAGGTGCACTGTGGTTCCCTTCTAGGAGGTGGCCCCGGGGTGGTGGCGACCGACGGGGCCCGGCCACCTTGATGGGGCTCCGCGTCGGGTCAACTGTGGCCGCCGAACGGCCAATTCCGGAGCGACCCGCCGAAAGTCGGACACTTTCGTGCACCCGCCGGAGCGCGGACGTCGGCGACGTGTCCGCGCGGTAGTTCGTACGTCGTCGTCAGCCGCGGGAGCGGCTGACCTCATAAAGGGCGATCGCCGCGGCCACGGACGCGTTCAGCGACTCCACCGCGGACTGGATCGGGATGTGCACGAGCACGTCGCAGTTGTCCCGGACCAG
>JBDHZJ010000204.1:0-5149 GCA_039811825.1 Propionicimonas sp. | reverse complement strand
TCCGGTCGCCCACGTCGGTGAGCCCGGTGGCGCTCCCGCGCAGCACGGTCACCCGGCCCCGGCCGTTGTCCTCCCCGGGTGCGCCGATCGCGATCTCGGCGTACGTGCGCCCGCTGAACCGCCCGATCCGGACGGCGTTCCCGAAGCCGTCCCCTGCCTCGTCGTGTCCCTTGATCCCCGGGGTGTCCTGCGACCACACCTGCGCCGGCGCCGCGAGCAGGTCCGTGGTCGAACCCAGCACCACGGCGACTGCGCCGGCCGGGCTGGCCGCCCACATCGAGATGGCCACGTCGGCGGCCCCGTCCTCGGTCAGGTCACCGCAGGCCAGGCCGTGCCAGATCTCGTCCGAGGCGATGCCCAGCTGCGGTTGGGTGAACTCGGTGGCCGCATCGACGGCGGTCGCCGACGCGCCCTGGACCAGCAGGGAGTACGGCGGGCCGTCGCCCTCGGTGCCGATCCGGACCAGTTCGCCGGAGCCGTCGGCGTCGAGGTCGCACACGACGTGGTCACTGGTCTCCAGGTACCTGCCGTCGGAGGGCGCGTCCAGGCGCTGCGCCAGCGGCGTCGCGGCGGAACCGAGGAGGAGCTGCCACGGCTTGGTCCAGCTCGGCGTCGTCGGCGAGGTGACGACGAGGTCGTCGACCCCGTCACCGGTCATGTCCCCGGCGGCCAGCGGCGTCCCCGCGATCTTCACCGCGGTCGCAGCCAGTCCGGACGCGCTGCCCCAGAACACCCAGCCGTCCGGGTAGGTGGTCGCCTGGACGTCGTAGCCGACGGCGAGGTCGGCGTACCCGTCGTCGTTGAAGTCGCCGGGCAGGTAGCGCATCCCGCCCACGCCGTTGTCCTCATCGCTCGTGCGGCCCGGGAACGCGGACGGCCCCCAGCCCTGCGCGCCCGCGGCGGTCAGTCCGGACTTCGAGCCGTAGAGCACCGTCATGGCCCCCCAGACCTGCCCGCCGGCGAGCAGGTTCTCGCCACCGGACTCGATCACGAGGTCGGCGTAGCCGTCGCCGTCGAAGTCGCCGGAGGCGAGCTCGGAGCCGAACCGGTCACCGCGTTCGGACTTCCCGGGCACGCCGGGGGTCAGCTGGCTCCAGAACTGGTCGCCCTTCGCGGTCAGCCGCAGCGCCCCTGCGTAGATCACGTTGACCCCTCCGGTGTCCCGGACGCCCTTGATGTCCTCACCGGGGACACCGACCGCGAGATCGGACAGGCCGTCACCGTTGAAGTCGTAGGCAAGGGTCGACGCCGCCCCGGCGACCTCCGCGACTGCAGGGAGTGCGGGAGTCTCCGCCCCCGCGGCGGCCGGGCCGCCGAGGAACGCTCCCGCCACCAGCGCAATCGAAAGCCCTGCGGCGCGTGCGAAATGGACTGTGCTCATGACAAGACCCCCTCGTCCCATCGGCGGGACCGGCAAGGCCCCGAGCCACCTTCCAGCCTACGCCTGCTCGTCCGGCCACGCAGGACGGACCGGGGCTGTCCCGCGCCGTCCGCCGGGGGAGAATCGGGTGTGAAGAGTTACCTGCTCCTCGACCACGACGGCGTGCTGGTGGACACCGAGCCCTGGTACCACAGGGCTGGCGAGCGCGCGTTCGCCGACCTGGGGCTGGCACTGGACAGGGACCAGTACCTCGGGGACATGGCCCAGGGGCTGGGCACGTGGGTACAGGCCCGGGCGGCGGGCGTCGACGAGCCGACGATCGACCGGATGCGCGCGGCCCGCGACCGCTACTACCAGGAGTACCTGCGCACCGAGGACATCGAGATCGAGGGCGTGGTCGAAGCGCTCGCGGAACTCTCCCGCCACGCTCGGATGGGCATCGTGTCGACCTCGAAGGGCGTGGACTTCGACCTGATCCACGCCCACCGCCAGATTCGGCAGTTCATGGAGTTCGTCCTTGTCCGGGAGGACTACCAGAGGGCCAAGCCGCACCCGGAGCCGTACCTGACCGGGCTGGCGCGGTTCGGGGCCGGCCGCGAGGAGGCGTTGGTGGTCGAGGACTCGGCCAGGGGGCTGGCTTCGGCCGTGGCTGCGGGCATCGACTGCGCGGTCGTCCACAGCGACTTCACTGCGACGTCCGACTTCTCCGGGGCGCGCTACCGGATCCGGGCGCTGGGTGAGTTGGTGGGGATCATCCTGTCGTAGTGCGGCACCCACCGGATTCCCCGGACGGTGGCCGTGGCGCGGTTGGCCCGCGCGTGGATCCGCTCTTTCACGCATCAGCGGGGGTGGCGCGCGCCTCTCGACTTACGTCGAGCGGTACGCAGCGCAGGCGTGCCGGGGAATCGGGGGGCGAGGATGTCCAGACCGCGAACTGTCCGTTTCACCACTCTTACGGGCCTCTTCCTTGTGGGCCTGGTCGGCCCGCTGGTCGCGGGCCAGGTGCCGGCCCGGGCCGCCACCTTCACCGTGACCACCTTCGCCGACGTCGTGAATGCGGTCGACGGGGTCACGTCGCTGCGCGAAGCGGTGCAGGCGGCCAACGGCAACGGCGTGGACGACACCATCGTGCTCGCCGCGGGCGCGTACCCGCTCACGCTGTGCGGTGGCCCGCTGTCGCACACCGAGGCGTCCGCCCTCACGATCCAGGGCAACGGCGCGACCATCACCCAGACCTGTCTGGACACCGGCGTGATCGAGAGCACCCACGACGACAGCTCGCTGACCCTCATCGACCTGGCCATCAACGGCGGGCCCAACTCGGGTGCGCTCGTGTTCGGCCCGGGCGTGTACGGCGAGGGCGCGGTGCACCTCGACACGGTCACGATCACCGGGGTGGACGGCGGCCCGCCCGGCGCGAACGCCGCGGTCGCCGGCTCCAACAACATGCCGGGGGCGCCGATCACGATCGTGGACAGCGACATCTCAGGCAACGACACCGACGGGGTCGCAGGCAGCAACGTCAGCTTCGTCCTGACCCGCAGCACGGTCTCCGACAACGGCGGCGCCGGCGTCACCCTGACCGACGGAACCCCGGCGACCGTGACCGACAGCGTGCTCAGCGGCAACGGCGAGTACGGCCTGCGCACGACCGGGCAGGGCCACACCCGGGTCACCGTGACCGGCTCGACGATCGGCGACAACGGCTCCACCGGCCTGGTCTGCTCGGCCTGCGCGAGCCTGGACCTCGACGAGAGCGACGTGGACGGCAACGCGAATGGCGGCATCCGGTTCAGCTACGACCTCGACCCCGTCGGGCCGGATCGCCACATCGCCATCACCGGTTCGAGGATCACCGACAACATCGCGGACGGTCCCGGCGGCGGCATCTCGGTGACTACGCTCGAGCCGGCGCCCAGCGACACCAGCCCGATCATGACCGTCACCGGCAGCAGGATCGCCCGCAACTCGACCCTCGGCAACGGCCGTCCGGGCGGCGGGATCTACAGCCGGGTGGGCGAGCTGGTCGTGGAGTCGAGCCGGATCGTCCGCAACCGCGCCGGGACGGCCGGCGTCGCGGGATCGGCGGGCGGCGGCATCTACCACGTGCCCGACACCGATGGCCTCACCGCGGCCCGGCACGACATGACCATCACGGCGTCCAGGGTCGCCCGCAACGCGGCGGCCGGGAACGGCGGTGGCCTCTACCTGGACAGCGACGGGGCGGTTGCGGTGCACAGGACCACCCTGTGGAAGAACACGACCGCGGTGCGTGGCCGCGGCGGCGCAGTCTGGGCACGGGAGGCGGCGCCGCTGCTGATCGAGCAGTCGACCCTCTCCGCGAACCGCGCGACCCGGGGCGGCGGGGCCTACTTCGACGGCCGGACCGGGAGCGCATCGGTGAAGGTCATCGGCACCACCGTCAGCAAGAACCGCGCGACGGAGTACGGCGGCGGGGTGCAGGTCGCGGAGTCGGCGCTGGTCACCCTGCGCAACTCGACGGTGTCGGCGAACCGGGCCGGGATCGCCGGCGGCGGCATCCAGGCGGGCACGGCGGTGGCGCCGATCGTCCCCGTCGATGGGCTCGCGCTCGACTTCACCACCGTCCGGCGGAACCGGGCGCCGCAGGGGGGCAACCTGGGCGCGCGCAGCGGGACGGTCTCGATCCGCACGTCCGTGCTCGTCGCCGCGAAGGGCCCCGGCTGCACCTTCGGCCCGGCCGCAGTCCTGGCGTCGGGCGGGTACACGTTCACCGACGACGCGGCCTGCGCCGGCGACCCCACCGACGTGGTGAGCGGCGCCAACCCGCACCTCGGCCCGCTCAAGAACAACGGCGGGCCGACCCGCACCCATCTTCCGGCCGGCAACAGCCCGCTGGTGGGGCTGGTGCCGCTCGGTGCGTGCACCGTGACCACGGACCAGCGTGGCGAGCCGCGTCCCAGGGCACGGGCTGCGAGCCCGGTTCGGTGGAGGTCAAGGGCAAGCGTCGGAGCTGATCGCGAAGGCGAGGGCAACCGGCAGCCGATCCGAGAGGCCTGCCCGGACAGCCTGAAACCAGAGCGGGTTTGACCAGAGAATGTGTCGTGGAGCTAAGGGGATTCGAACCCCTGACCTTCTCATTGCGAAAGACGATCCTGCATGCGCGCCACAAGGCCAAACGCCCTCTGACAAGCCGGAGCATAGCAACCGGTGTAACCATGCGGCAGCCCTGTACAGCCCCGATGGTGCACGAAGGTGCACGGGCTGGCAGGGCAGATTGACGGCTGTAGGGAGTCCTGTCGGAGGCCCACTGGACGGCAGGGGAGCGCGGGGTCGAACGAGCCGCCGAAAGGTGGCAAGCGCGGCGCGGACGCGATCCATCTGGTGCGGCGCCAGGACACATCCGGTGGCGCCGGGTGGTCGGCTCCGCCGGCGTCGAACGTGCGGATCTGCCGATGATCGCTTCTTGGCGCGAGTGGCTGCGGGTGATCGCTCCTGGTTCGCGAGTGTAGTGCGGCTGTATTACAATGGCGTGGTGGGTGAAGGCATCGACTGGCGGCACCGTGGCGACTACATCGCCAAGCACGGGCTGACCCCCGACGTCGCCGAGGAGGCCTTCGCCGACCCCAACCGGTTGGTCATTGACCCAGACCCGGCGTCGGTCTCGGGACGATCGGTCCGGATCATCGGCTGGTCGGTCTCGATCAGGGCGCTGGTCACGGTGATCGTGCTGCCCGACGAGGCGACGGTGTGGGGAGTGAACGCGTGGCTGTCGAACAGCACAGACCA
>JBDHZJ010000203.1:0-5155 GCA_039811825.1 Propionicimonas sp. | reverse complement strand
TCGCCGGAGCGCTCCTCAGGGATCGGAGTGGGAGGGGTGCCCGGCTGGTTCCTCGCCGGAGCGCTCCTCAGGGATCGGAGTGGGAGGGGTGCCCGGCTGGTTCCTCGCCGGAGCGCTCCTCAGGGATCGCGGAGCCGGGTCAGGACGGGTCGACGATCTCCAGCAGCACCTGGCCGGAGGTGACCGGGTCGCCCACGGCGGCGGCGAGGTGGGCGACCACGCCGGAGCGGTGCGCGGTGATCGGCTGCTCCATCTTCATGGCCTCCAGCACGACCACCAGGTCGCCCTCGGTGACCTCGTCGCCGTCCACCACGGCCACCTTCACGATCGTGCCCTGCATGGGCGCGGTGAGTTCGTTGGACGAGGGCGCCTTGGCCTTCGAGCCGCCCGTGCTGCGCCGGGTCGGACGCTTGGCCGCCGCCGACTTGGCCGCGGGTGCGGCGAGCGAGGCAGGCAGCCGCACCTCGAGGCGGCGTCCGTTGACCTCGACGACGTAGGTGTCGCTCTCGACGGGCTCGGTCTCGCCCATCGTTCCGGTGTACGGCTCGATCGGGGTGGCGAACTCGGTCTCGATCCAGCGCGTGTGCACGCCGAACGCGCCGTCCGCGGCGACGAACGCGGGGTCGTCCAGCACGGCCTTGTGGAAGGGGATCACCGACGGCATGCCGTCCAGCACGGTCTCGGCGAGGGCGCGGCGCGAGCGCGCGAGAGCCTGCGCCCGGTCGGAGCCGGTGACGATGATCTTCGCCACCAGCGAGTCGAACGAGCCGGGCACCGCCATCCCGGCCAGGTACCCGGAGTCCACGCGGACGCCGGGCCCGCACGGCGGGTGCCAGGCGGTCAGCGTGCCGGGCGCGGGCATGAACGCGCGGCCCGGGTCCTCGGCGTTGATCCGGAACTCGATCGAGTGGCTGCGCGCGGGCGGGTCGGCGTAGCCGAGTTCCTCCCCGTCGGCGATCCGGAACATCTCCCGGACCAGGTCGAGCCCGGTGACCTCCTCCGACACCGGGTGCTCCACCTGGAGGCGCGTGTTCACCTCGAGGAAGCTGATCGTGCCGTCCTGGCCGACCAGGAACTCGCACGTGCCCGCGCCCACGTAGCCGGCCTCGCGCAGGATCGCCTTGCTGGAGCCGTACAGCCGCTCGCGCTGCTCGTCGGTGAGGAACGGCGCCGGCGCCTCCTCGACCAGCTTCTGGTGCCGCCGCTGCAGCGAGCAGTCGCGGGTGGACACGACCACCACGTTGCCGTGGGCGTCGGCCAGGCACTGCGTCTCCACGTGCCGGGGACGGTCGAGGTAGCGCTCCACGAAGCACTCGCCTCGTCCGAACGCGGTGACGGCCTCGCGGGTCGCGGACTCGAACAGTTCGGGGATCTCGGTCAGCGTGCGGGCCACCTTCAGGCCGCGGCCACCGCCGCCGTACGCCGCCTTGATCGCGATCGGCAGGCCGTGCTCGGTGGCGAAGGCGACGACCTCGTCCGCGTCCGCGACCGGGTCGGGCGTGCCGGGCACCAGCGGTGCCCCCACCCTCGCGGCGATGTGCCGGGCCTGCACCTTGTCGCCGAGGGCCTCGATCGCCGCCGGCGGCGGGCCGATCCAGGTCAGCCCGGCGTCGATCACGGCCTGCGCGAAGCCCGCGTTCTCGGCGAGGAACCCGTAGCCGGGGTGGACGGCGTCGGCGCCGGAGCGCTCGGCGACCGCGAGGATCTTGGCGATGTCGAGGTAGGTCTCGGCCGGGGTCAGCCCGTTCAGGGCGAACGACTCGTCGGCGAGCCGCACGAACAGCCCGTTGGCGTCCGGGTCGGCGTAGACGGCCACGCTGGCCAGCCCCGCGTCCCTGGCGGCCCGGATCACGCGCACCGCGATCTCGCCGCGGTTCGCGACCAGCACCTTCGTGATCGGCATCGAGTCCTCCTTCGGTACCCCTGCTGACTCTAGCGACGTCCGCGCCGCCCGGGCCGCCCATCGACAAACGCTCCCGAAATTCGCGGATGCTCCCGAAATTTCGGGAGCATCCGCGAATTTCGGGAGCGTCTGGGAGTGGGCCGTGCGGTCAGCCCAGGCGGGACGCGATCGCCTCGATGATCGCCGGGCGGAGCTGTGCGGCACTGATCACCTGGTCGACCGACCCGACCTCGACCGCGCGGTGGATGTTGTGCACCCCGTCGAACTCGGCCGCGACCTCGCTGATCTTCTCCGCGCGGACGGCCGCACGGGCGTCGGCCAGCTCCAGCTGCAGGCCGGCCCGGTCGGGGGAGTGCGCGGTGCGCAGCCTCGCCTCCAGCGACGCCACCCGCGGGTCGGCCGCCGTCCGCTTGGCGACGTCACCGGCGAACACCACCGCGGCCGCCGGCGCCCCGCCGATCACGGACGCGAACGAGCCCTCCACCGCGAGCACGGTCATGTTCTCGTTCAGCCGCTTGCTGAACACCACGAACGCGCCGCCGTGGTACCGGCTGATCACCACGAACACGATCGGGCCGGTGAAGTTCACGATCGCCCGGCCGATCTCGGCGCCGTACTCCAGCTGGAGGTTCCGCATCGACTCCGGCGAGCCGTCGAAGCCGGACAGGTTCGCCAGCACCACCAGCGGCCGGTTGCCGGACGCGGCGTTGATCGCCCGCGCGGCCTTCTTGCTCGACCGGGGGAAGAACGTGCCCGCGGTGTAGGTGTCCGGCCCGTCCGTGGGCGGGAACCCCGCTCGGGGCACCGGACGGCTCTCGATGCCCAGCACCGCCGCCGCGTAGCCGCCGATCCGGGCGTCCACGACGACCGCGGTGTCGGCGTCCGCCATGCCCGCCCAGCGCTCCACGCGCGCGTGGTCGGCGTCGCAGACCGCGGCGATCACGGTGCGGATGTCGAACGCCTTCTTCCGGTCCGGGTTGTGCTCGACGGAGAAGATCTGGCCCACCGTCGTGAAGTCGCTGCCCGCCATCTCGTGCGGGAAGTCCGACACGTCGCGATCGATCGGATCCGTGGTCGACGCCCGCCGCGGCCCTGCCTCGCCGGGCAGCACGAAGGTGTGGTCGTAGTGCCGCATCAGGATCTCGAACGCCCCGGCCAGGTCGGGTGCCCAGTACTGCGCCTGGCCGTTCGGGCCCATCACCCGGTCGTAGCCGCCGATGCCGAAGTTGTCCTCGGCGGACACTCCGCCGGAGAAGTCCAGCGACTGCTTGCCGGTGAGCACCATCGCCGAGTCCGGGGTCATCACGAGGATGCCCCTGGTGTGCATCAGCATCGTGGCCTCGGCGTTCCAGTACGGCTGGGCGCCCACGTTGATGCCCGCCACGACGACGTTGATCTCGCGCCCGGCCTGGGTGAACTCCACGATCCGGCGCAGGGCCGCGCCCACCCAGTCCATGTTCTCGGTGCCGGAGTCCATCGAGATCCGTGCCCCTGAACTGAGCGTGAACCACTCCACCGGCACGTCCAGCTGCTCGGCGAGGTCGAGCGCGGCGATGATCCGCCGGCACTCCGGCTCGGCCACCGCGCCCAGGCCGCGGGTCGGGTCACCGGACAGCACGATCCGCGTGATCCCCTCCGGGTACAGCGGTGTCGGCGTGGTCACCCGGGCGCAGATGATGCCGGCGCGGTTGCGTCCCGGCGGACGCTGCACCTCGACCAGCCGGTCCGGGCCGTCGTCGGTGGCCAGGTCGAGCTCGACCAGCGTCCCGCCGGGCCCGGCGAGGGTCTCGGACAGCTCGTAGGGGTAGACCAGGCCGCGCCGGCGTGCCCGCAGCACCCTGGCCGCGTAGTCGTCCAGCGGCTTCAGCGGCTCGGTGGGCGGCGCCTCGACGGACGCCACCACGCCCGAGCCCGCTTTCGCGCGGAACCGGATCGCCAGCCGGGCCGGCTGCAGGCCGTCCCGCACGAACGTGCCCTCGGCCAGCACCTCCTCGATGCCGGTGCCGTCCGACAGCGGCGTGATCTTGTGCTGCAGCGCGGTCACGTCGCGCAGGTCGAGATCGATCTCGGGCCACACGTAGACCCAGACGTGGTTCATGTCGAGCCGGCTCCCGGCCGAGCCGCGGGCGGCGCGGGCGCGCCGGATCGCCTCCAGGCAGTTCTCCACCGCGCGCTCGGCGTGCGGCAGGCCGAGCAGCCGGCCCCGCGCGTCCCGGACGGCGGCCAGCTGGTTCACCTCCGCCATCGCGACCAGGCGGCGGTCGTCGGGGTTGGTCTTGGCCACGCAGTCGAACAGCAGGACGCCGCGTGGCGCGGGAATCCGGGTGGCGTCGAACTCGCCCAGCCGCCACAGGTTCAGCCGCCGGAACACCATCGGGTGCACGCCGCGCACCCGGGGGTCCTCGGTGAGGGTCCCCTCGGCGTCGGACCGGAACGTGACGTAGTCGGTCTCGCCGTCGGGGGCGCAGGCGGCCACCGTGATCCGGCGGACGCCGCCGGGCAGGTCCCAGCTGGACAGGCGCGGCCGCAGGTCGGCGGCCAGCTGCGCCCGGTCGGGCAGCGCCGGCCAGCCGACGTAGAGCTCGACGACGGCCTCCTGGCCGGGCTGCCGGGCCCGGAGTTGATCGGCGACGACCGCCGCGACCGGTCCGTCCGCGCCCAGCTCGGCGTCGGTGGCCAGGGTCGAGACCACGCGGGTGGGGCGCCTCGGCAGCACGTAGTCGGCGGTGACGACCGACCGGTTCGCGACGGTGAACGCGTGCACGCCGGAGAGCTCGTGGTCGCCGTAGTGCTTGCGGATCAGCACCTCGAGCAGCGGCTCGTGGGGGCTGACCCCGGCGCCGAGCCGCTCGGCGAGGGTGAGCACGAGCCGCTCCGGGATCGCGGACAACGCGGCTATGCGCCCGGCGTAGTCGGGGGCGTCCGGGTGGGCGGCGAGGTCGGCGACCTCGCTCGAGACGCGGGCGAGCACCTGCTCGCGCTCCGCGTCCACCTGGGGCTGGTCGAACCAGCGGAACCGCACCGAGCGGGCGACGTCGCTCACCGCGGGGAAGCGGCGCTGGGTGGCCCGGACCAGGCGCTCCAGCTCGCCGCGGGCGGAGGTGACCACGCCCTCTTCGGGGGCCGGCTCGCCGATCCACCGGTCGAGGACGGCGAGCACGACCTGCACGTCGGAGGCGACCCGCTGCTGGGCGAGGAAGATCCGGAACACGGCCTCCTCGAGCGCCGGCGTCCGCTCGGGCCCGGCGACGC
>JBDHZJ010000202.1:0-5160 GCA_039811825.1 Propionicimonas sp. | reverse complement strand
TCGATCAGCGACAGCGTGCTGTTCCGCGCCATCGAGGCCACCGGAGACGCCCGGGCCGGCGTCGAAGTGATGCCGCAGTTCATGGCCGTGGCGCACGGTGCCGCGTCCATGCACCTGGTGGGCATCTTCAGCGATCTCGACGCGGCGGCCGGGCTGGCCGCGCGGACGATGCAGAGTCTGCTGCGTCCCGCCGCTCAGACCTCGTAGTCGACGCAGACCCGGGCGGTCACCACTGACCTGATCAGGGCAGCAACCGCCACGTGGTCGGGGTGGGTGGCGTACGCCCGCAACGCCTCCGGCGTCTCGAACTCGGAGTACAGCACCAGGTCGTAGCTGTGCTCGAACGGATCGACGGGGATCACCGGCTCCAGCGTGATCAGGCCGGGCACGAGGCCCTCCAGCGCGGCGAGCCGGCCACGCACGAGCTCCAGGTTGGTGGCCTTGTCCGCCCCCTCCGCCTCATCGGCGAACGTCCACATCACGATGTGCTTGATCACGCGCCCACCCTACGCAGATCGGCCGGTCGCGGCAGTCCGCGCCCCGTCGGAGACCGGGGACGGTTCCTTTCCGGTTCACGTTCCCCCTTGTCGGAGGGCTGAACTGGAAAGGAACCGTCCCCGCGAACCGGAAGGGGACAGACCTCGCGAACTGGAAAGGAACCGTCCCCACGAACCGAAACGGAACCGTCCCCACGAACCGAAACGGAACCGTCCCCACGAACCGAAACGGAACCGTCCCCACGAACCGAAAGAGAACCGTCCCCGGGTTCGGATCGGTCAGGAGCGGCTGACCAGGTCGAGCAGGTCGTGCCAGGCCTCGATCTTGGTGCGCTCACGGCCACGGATCGCGCCCCGGCCGATCTCGGCGGCGTCGATCCGGCGCCAGTCGGCGAGCGTGCTGGGCCGGACGCCGCGCGCGGCGAGCTCGGCGTCCAGGTCGGTCAGCGGACGCCGGGACAGCGCGGCGAAGTCCTCGACCACGCAGGCGGCAGTCTCGCCCGCGTCCTTCTTGTTGCTCCCGATCAGGCCCACCGGCCCACGCTTGATCCAGCCGACCGCGTACTCCCCCGGACGGGCGGAGCCGTCCAGTTCGAGCACGCGCCCCTCCAGATTCGGGATCCGCCCGTCGTCGTACGGGACGTCGGGCAGCGGCACGCCGCGGTAGCCGATCGAGCGCAGCACCAACTCGGCCGGCACCACGAACCCGCCGCCCGCCGACGTCGGCCCGGTCGGCTCCAGCAGCACGCCCTGCACCTGCCCGAGCCCGAGCAGCTCGGCCGGGCGGTGCCAGAAGACCAGGTGCAGCCAGCGCACCGGATCGATGGCGGGCTCGGCGAGCGCGGCCGCGATCGCCGTGACGTTGGCGCGGGCGTGGCGTTCGAGCGCCCCGACCTCGATGGACGCCGGGTCGGCGCCGGTCAGGGTCACCCCGATCCGGGGCGTGGCCAGCAGCTCGCGGAGTTCGGGCGTGGTGAAGGCCGCGTGCTCGGGCCCCCGGCGTCCGACCAGCCAGACGTGCTCGATCTGCGCGGTGCGCAACTCGGCCAGCACCGCGTCCGGCATGTCGGTGGCGCTGAGCTCGGCCGGGTCCTTGAGCAGGATCCGCGCCACGTCGACGGCCACGTTGCCGACGCCGACCACCACCGCGTTGCGGACGCCGGCGAGCGGCTGCCGCTCGGCGTCCGGGTGGCCCGAGTACCAGGCGACGAACTGGCGGGCGGAACGGCTCCCGGGCAGGTCCTCCCCGACGAGGCCGAGGTGCCGGTCGTCGGACGCGCCCACCGCGTACACCACCGCGTCGTAGGCATCGCGCAGCTGGGCGGCCGACACGTCGCGTCCGCACTCGACCAGGCCGAGGAAGCGGACGTGCGGCGCTTCGAAGACCCGGGCCAGCGTCGTGGCCACGGCCTTGATGCTCGCGTGATCGGGCGCGACGCCGTAGCGCAACAGCCCGAACGGCGTCGGCAGCCGGTCGAAGATGTCGATCGCGAGGTCGTCGCCGGCCTGCGCCAGCAGCGCAGCCGCCGTGAACAGCCCGGCCGGTCCCGCACCGACGATCGCGACCCGCCTCGGCCCGTCCATCCGTCCCGCCCCTCCCGAGTTGTCAGAATCTCCGGTCGCTGTGGCGACGCCTAACTCTGACAAGTCGGCGGGGGTGGTGGCTAGGGGCCGGGGACGCGCCGCAGCCAGACCGTCGTCAGGATCGGCTGGCGCTGGCCGCCGACGTGGACGACCTCGTCGCCGTCGACGGTGAGCTGGCTCGCGTAGTGGCACAACGCCGCGCGGACCTGCGGCAGGTACTGCGGCAGCGCGTACCCGCGGGCGCCGGACGCGGGCAGCAGCGGCTCGGAGACCACCTCGAGCATTGGCACGCCGGCGAGCCGGGCGGCGGCGACCGCGATGTGGTGGCAGGCGACGTGGTCGGGATGGCCGTAGCCACCGTGGACGTCGTAGCTCGCCACCGCGTCCGCACCGAAGCTCGACAGGTACGCGGCCAGGTCGGCCGCCGCCTCCTCGACGGGTGCAGCGGTCAGGCTGTCCGGACCCGCGCTCTCCCCCGGGCCGGCAACGGTCTCGGCGTCGTCCAGCCAGCGCATCCCCGAATCGGTGTAGCGGCGCGGCGCGCGTCCGGCCGCCCGGGCCGGCGGGGCGCCGAGAAGGGCATGCCCGGCGACCCCGAGGACGCCCAGTGCGCCGGCCAGCTCACCCTCACGGTGCGCGACCAGTGCCGGCGTCCCCGCCAGCGCCGACAGCGGGCCCGGGACGACCTCGCCCTGCTCGCCGCGCGTGGCCGTGACCACCGCGACGCTGCTCCCCTGCTCGACCAGCCATGCCAGCAGCGCACCGGTGGCCAGGGTCTCGTCGTCGGGGTGGGCGTGCAGGAAGACCAGGCGTCCGCCCGGGAGCAGCTCAGGCATCGAGCAGGCCCCGGTACACCGAGACCAGGCGCTGCGCCGTCCAGCCCCAGTCGAACCGGCGGGCGTGCACCCGGGACACCTTGCTCATCCGCTCCAGCAGGCCGGGCACCATCAACAGCCGGGTCAGCGCGAGCGCCCAGTCCTCGCCGCGGCGGGAGTCCATCAGCTGCCCGGTGACACCGTGCGCGACCGACTCGCGCAGGCCGCCGGCGGACGCCGCGATCACCGGCGTGCCGCTGGCCGCGGCCTCGAGCGCGATCAGCCCGAACGTCTCCGAGTGCGACGGCACCAGCACCACGCGCGCGCCGCGCAGCAGCCGGGCCAGTTCCGGACGCGGCTGCGCGCCCAGGAACGTGACCTGTTCGGTGAGCCCGAACTCGGCCACCATCCCGTGCAGTTCGCGTTCGTAGGACGCGAAGGCCGCGGACGCGTCGCCTGCCACCACGAGGTGCGGACGGATCTCGGGGTCGAGGTTCGCCAGCGCCTGGATGGCCAGGTCGGGGCCCTTCAACGGTTCCAGCCGCGCCGCCACCAGCACGTAGCCCAGGGGCCAGCTGACGGGCCCCTCCGGAGAGGCCCAACGCGGCTCACCCGCCGCGAGCGGGTGGAAGAGCTCCCGGTCGACGCCGGGAGCCACGATCTGGACCCGGTCGGCGTCCGCCCCGCAGCGGTCGATCACGGTCTGGGCCTCGGCGGCCGAGATGGCGACCACGGCCTGCGACTCCTTCGCCACGAGCGCCTCGCCCGGCACCCGCCGCGGCGACTCCGGCGGCTCGCCCGCCGACAGCGGCGAACCGGGCAGCGCGGCCACCGAGTGGAAGCTCTGCACGTGGGGGACGCCCCACTCGCGGGCCACCGGCAGCGCCGCCACCCCGGACATCCAGTGGTGGGAGTGGATGACGTCGACCGGGCCACAGCGGGCCAGACCGACCGCGAACTCCTCGATGTGGTCGTCGATCTCGCTCTTCGCGAGCGGGGCCCGCGGGCCGGCGTCCACGTGGTGCAGGCGGACGCCGGGCATCAGCTCGACCTCGTCCGGGTCGTCGGGGTGCGAGCGGCGCGTGACCAGTTCCACCCGGTGGCCCAGCCGGGCCAGGGCCTCGGCCTGGCACCTCTCGACGACGTTCATGCCGCCCGCGTCGCCGGTCCCCGGCAGCGCGGCGGGCGAGGTATGCATCGACACGAAGCAGATGCTGAGCCCCGATCGCCGGTCGAAATCGTCGATTCCCGAGCGCGGATCGGGGTTCCAGGAGGCAGGCACGGACGGAGCATAGCCGCAGCCACCCACGGTGGTCGCTGCCCCGAGAGCGCTCTCTTTCGTGACAGGATGCTGTGGTGACCGCTGCCGACTCCACCGCCGGGTCGCCGGATCGCGCGTCCGTCGACATCGGGCCGCGGTGGCTGTTCCTCGTGATCCTGGCCTCACTCGGCATGGTCGGACCCTTCTCGATCGACACGATGTTCCCCGCGTTCAGCCAGATGGGGGCCGAGTGGGGCGTCTCGGAACTTGCGCTGCAGCAGGTGGTCAGCGTCTACCTCCTCGCCTTCGCCGTGATGAGCCTGCTGCACGGCCCGCTCTCGGACGCGCTGGGCCGCAAGCCGGTGATCATCGGCGGCACGGTGCTCTACGTGGCGGCATCCGTGGGCTGCGCGGTCGCGCCCAGCCTCGGCGTCCTGCTGTTCTTCCGGGCCGTGCAGGGGCTCAGCGCGGGCGCCGGCCAGATCATCAGCCGGGCGATGGTGCGGGACGTGTTCTCCGACGCGCAGGCCCAGCGCACGATGAGCCACATCGCGATGATCTTCGGGCTGGCCCCGGCCCTGGCCCCGATCGTGGGCGGACTGCTGCTCGGCGTCGGCAGCTGGCGCGGCATCTTCTGGTTCCTGGTGGTGTTCGGTGCCGCGCTGCTGGTGCTGGTGGTGCTCGCGATGCCGGAGACCCACCCGACCGAGCAACGCACCCGTTTCGACGGCCGCACGATCGCGAGCGGGCTGCTCGGCGTCTGGCGCAACCCGAACGGCCGGCGGCTCGCGTTCGCCGGCATGTTCAACTTCGCCGGCATGTTCCTCTACATCTCCTCCGCGCAGCTCTTCGTGGTCGGCCTGCTCGGCATGGGCGAGCAGGACTTCTGGATCCTGTTCGTGCCGCTGATCTCGGGCCTGGTGCTCGGCTCCTGGGTGAGCGGACGCCTGGCCGGGCGGATGAGCGGACGCCGGCTGGCCAGCCTCGGCTACGTGATCAGCCT